>NZ_BDJK01000028.1 GCF_001950255.1 Carboxydothermus pertinax | reverse complement strand
TATTATACATAAATTATATCATAAATTTAGGGGCTATTGTTATTTTATTCTACATTTTCTATTTTTTATAATACTTTTTTCAGGGGTCTCAATAATCCCGCCATTTTCAGCTTGAATCTGAGCTGTGTAATGCTTTTGCATTATTTTAGAAAATAAGATATCGCGAATGTCTCCAGAGTTATTGAAATTCATATTTGCCTCCACAATCCAATTTTAAAAATGGAGGGGCTCCTTTCTGCATTTTTTAACCCGCCATTAGGTGCTTAAAACAGAAAGGAGCGCCTTTTTTAAATAGCGAGCTTTTTCAACATTTAATTTCTCTGCTTGTTATTTCTTAAAAATGTTGGGATCTATACCCCGCTGACGTAACCACTTGGGCAGCAACTCCTGGTCTACTCTTCTACTTACTTCGGGAGCTTTTGCTTTTAAATATTCAGCTAAGCTTTCACTACAGTTCAAACCACCAGCAGCCCCGTCAAAAATGATAACCTTATCCGTTTTTGCTACTTTATAAGCATAAGCCATTGCCGAATCTAAGTCTCTGGCAATTACTGCATACTTCATATAATCCAAGTTTTGCGGGTCTCGGTCCATTAAATCAGCTTGCTCCCGTCCCACTACTACCGTCGGTATTTGATGGGCAAAAAACGCGCTGGGATATCCACCCCAGGCATAATTATGGACAACCATTTTAATGGCAGGATTTACTGGTGGTACATTTTCAATTAATGGCTTCCCTGACTTATCGTAAAAAGCTTCAGTATACCAGGTGTACGGTGGAAGAGGGTTATCCAGGTCAAAAAGATCAACGTTTGCTCCAACAAAGTTAGCAAAAATTACCCCTGCAGCAAAAACATACGGTACAGGCGCAGGAAAATCCAAGCCTGCTATACATTCGTCAATTTCACCAAGCAAGGTCATAATCTTTCCGTAATATCGCAAACCATCAGCAGTAATTTTTTCGTTTAAAGCAAGTAGGTCATTATCGGCTTCAATAGATACTACTCCCGCCGGCGACATATTCATGAAAGTCGCAAAGGCAAATTTACTTTGCACGAACTCGGAGGCAAAAATTGCCCGGGCTGTGAAATTTGCTCCTCTAGGCCCAAGGTTTTGGTGATACGTTGATCTGGTCTCTATCCGGGCATAGGACATACCAAACGGTTTTACTGCCCGGTCAACGTGCCGGTGGAAGTGGACTTCACGTACGTCGCTGTTATGGACATGGACAATCCAGTCCGCATCGTAGACCGCTGCAATTCCATAAAGAGTTCCTATTTCAGTTTCAATTGGTATTCCTTTATCTATGGGAGCTACCCCTTTAGCTTTTCCGTTAAATGCCACATCTAAACCAAAGGCTTTAATATATTCCTCTGTTTCCCTGAAGCGTAGACCAACTCCTGCCCGCAGTCTAATATCCGTTGCTCCAGTTCTTTCGGCAATAACTTCCCTTACCGTCTTTAATACCTCAGCATAGGGTTCACCGCCAAGCAAGGTAAATCCATGGTGGGATGCCAGGATGTTAACCGAATCACCTGGTTTTATCATGCTCATATCAACTTTTTCCAGAGCCTTAATAACATTTTCGCGAATCGCCGCAATCCCTTTTTCCGAAGGATAAATCACATCCGGGGTATCCGCGAACAACTCTTTTAGCTTTACACTTGTCATTTCCGGATAATCAGAAATTCTTTTGGTAACATACTTGGGATCAACACCATATTGCGAAACTCTAGGTTTAATAGGAGAAATTACCTTAGCAGCCATTTACTTATCCTCCTTTCTGCTGCTGTTTGCCGCTAAAACCTTGTCCAGTAATTTAATATCTTCTTCAAAATAGAATCCTCTACTTGAATATTTTTCTTTTACGCTTTCAGGAATTTCCCAAACAGTTGGTGTTCTTCCATACCATTGATAGCCATCTGGTTTTTCAGGATTAATGCCCGCAGCTTCCAGTAACCGTAAAATTGGCTCAATGCATTCGACCTTACACCCTGTACGAACACCCGTTTGTAAGGAAATTTCTTCTGGCGATTTAGCTCCTTTTAAAATAGCTGCCGCAACTTCTTCTGCTCTGGTCGCTGTACAATAACAAATAATTTGTTCCGGATGCAGGCGAGCTTTTTTACATAATTCCTCAATTTTTTCTGCATCTACTGTTGAAGGATCAACATAAACTGTAAAAGGTTCTTCCCTTTTAACCATTTTAATAGCATATTGCGGACATCTTTGCTCACAAGCTGCACAGCCCCTACACATTTCAGCATTGATTACCGGTTTTTTGTTCTCCATTTTAATAGCCAAAACCGGGCAAACTTTAGCACATGTCTGACATCCAATACACTTATCATAATCAACCTGCGCAAGCATATTAACAACTCGCATAAAACTCCTCCTTGCAATAGTAATTTTGTTGGTATTTAAAAAAGAATATTAACAACTACTTT
Organism: Carboxydothermus pertinax; assembly: GCF_001950255.1. NCBI lineage: Bacteria > Bacillati > Bacillota > Clostridia > Thermoanaerobacterales > Thermoanaerobacteraceae > Carboxydothermus > Carboxydothermus pertinax. The sequence continues at coordinate 5,655 of NZ_BDJK01000028.1, read as the reverse complement.
TATTTTAATACCATAACTGCCTTTCCTCCTTCCTTTATATTCACTTGGTATGTTTTGTATTATCAAACTGTGTTTTGATTTGTTGGCATACTAAAAGTAATTTGTTACAAAATAAAACTACCTACTTGTTGTTTGATAGCCTAAACGCTTTGATATTTCTAAGGCAGCTTCTTTTACACTAACAATTAATTCTTGTATTTTTTCCTCGGTCATGCGCATTGAAGGACCTGCAACACTAATAGCAGCAATAACTTTATTCTGGCTATCTCTTATAGGAGCTGCAACACATCTTAACCCTATCTCAATTTCCTCTCTATCAAGACTATAACCATTTTCCCTTATCAAACTTAGTTCTTCATGTAATTTCTTGGGATCTGTAATCGTGTTAGGAGTAAAATATTTAAGCCCCTTTGAGCGAATTATTTCTTCAATTTCCTTCTCGGGTCTAAAAGCAAGGATAGCTTTACCTACGCCAGTACAATGCATTGGAGCCCGTCGCCCAATTTGCGAGTACATTCGAATGGCGTTTGGACCTTCCACTTTTTCAATATAGACAATTTCTCCGCGGTCGTGAACAGCCAAATGAACGGTTTCCCCGTATCTTTCAACAAGATCTTGTAAAAATGGCAAAGCTACAGCCCTTAAATCTAGACCTTCTTTTACTCGATTCCCCAACTCTAATGGTTTAAGACCAAGACGGTATTTCCCAGTAACTTGGTTTTGTTCAACATATCCCCAATGCTCAAGTGTCCTGAGTAATCCAAAGACAGTACTTTTATGCAAGCCCAAACGATTGGCAATTTCCGTAACACCTAATTCCTTCTCTTTAAGGCTAAAAGTATCTAATATTCTTAAAGCCCGATCTACCGATTGAATAAGAGTATCATTATTATTGTTTTTTTTCATTAACTTCAACCTTCCATCATTATTACATTCATAATTCAGCTGTATTCTTTTCCCCCTTTACTTTAGTGTATAATTTCAACATAAATTTTTAAAATCCTCTCAAATTTATATAAAAATTTTATTTTTTAAAGTTCGACCTTTTTTACACTCTAATTAATTTCCTGGGATAATCGGTTAGTATTTCATTTTCTCGCTCGCCAACGTAAATTACATCAGTTATCCTTGGACCTCCAATATCCTTACGATATATAGTTGGTAATAATAAGTCTACTACCATACCAACCTCAATAATATCCTGACGTCCTTTTCCTATAATTGGGTAAAACTCCGATTGTCGTAATCCAACCCCATATCCTATAACATCAAGATAGTATTCCTCAAAACCTGCCCTTCTGATCACTTCTCTGGCAACCTCATCTGCTGCCCAGGCTTTTGAACCAGGCCTCAAGGTTGCAATAGCTTTTTCCTGTGCTTCTAACAAAAGATTAAAGACCATTTCTTGTGCAGCAGAAATTTCTCCAACAGCAACAGTACGACACATTTTGGCACAGTAACCATTGTAAGTTGCACCAAGGTGAACAACAACAACCTCACCTTCTTCAATTAATTTAGTACTTGCATGAGGGTGAGTAAGCAGGCAACGATTACCAGAAACAATTTGTGGTCGAAAAGGTAAACCATTTGAACCCGCCTTTAACATAGCATATTCAGCTTCTGCTAATACATCGAGCTCACTTATTCCCGGCCTTATTGTTTTTATAGCAGCCTCCATTCCTTTACAAACAGCAAGAGCTGCTCTCCGAATCATTTCCACTTCAGTTGGTTCCTTAACAGCCCGGGCACGGTAAAATAAATCAGCCGCATCAATAAAGTTTGACTCCGGAAAGTTTTGCCGCAAAACATCATAAAAAGCAAAAGGCACAAAATATCTTTCAAATCCAATCCGGGGAGCGTGAAAACCATAAGCTTTGATTCGCTCCACAACCTTACTACCCAAGCTTTCTTGGGGAAAGAAATAGCCAAAAGTTTTTAACCCTGATTCTTGCTCTACGTAATCAGCATCGAGCCAAAGAGTTATAGCACATGGATCACTTTCTAATGGAATTAAAACAGCCATACATTCAATTTGCGTTAAGCCAGTAAAATAAATAAGGTTTTCGCGATTTACTACCACCAAAATATCTATATCTTTTTCGGCCATTAGCTTCTGTATTTTTTTTATCCGATGAATTAACTTATCTTTCAAATTAACACCTTCTTTCAATTCTTAAGTTGGAAAGAAAAAAGGGAGGTGGGAGTGTCGCCGAAACACCCCCACAGATGGTGTTTAAATTCATCTATTATCTTTTAGCAATACTTTATTGCTGTTCATTATTTATTTTTTTAAAATCACCTTTTTCAGCTATCAGTGAAGCTAGGACGCCAAATACAATTGCCCAGAAAGGAGCACCAATATTAAATAAAGAAACACCACTGGCAGCTACAAAAAATGCTACCATTGCTCCCTTGCGAAACTTTTGACTAAATGCACCTTCAAAAACACTTATAAACACTTCAAACATGGCAAGTCCTGCTACAACTTGCATAAATTCCTTGGGAGCCAACTTAGCACTTTCAACGCCAACTTTCGCTAATAAGCCCACTAAAACCCAAAAAACTCCTTCGAAGAAAGAAGCAATCCAACGGTATTCTTTGGGTCCCGCAATATCGCTAGAACAAATAGCAGTACTTGGGCCTGCCGTTACCGCAGTATGACCAGCAAACAAACCATTAAAAAATGTAGCAATCGAAGGAATAAAATACATCGCATTAATTGGGGGCTTATATCCTCTGGATAATAATACCCCAACCGCTTGGATGTTTTGGACACCAACTACCATAAAGAACAGTGGAACTCCCAAGGTGAGTAAACCTTTTAAACTAAAACTGGGAGAAACAATTACAGGCTTTGCAACTTCCCATTGTATAGGAACGCTCTTTGTTAATCCAAAGTATTTTAGCAATAGTACACCAACAATCAGTGATACCACAACTCCAGGTATCTTACTTGATAACCCTTTGAAATAGTACCATATAAAATAAATAATTACCATTATGCCATAAACTGCAGGCGTGGTCAAAGCACCTGTAAAAGCATTTAATCCAAAGCTCAAAAGTACTCCGCCAACCATCCCCAGCATTATAGGAATTGGTATATGTTCTATTACAGCTTTAATAACACCTGTAGCCGTAAGGATAATAACAAGCACAGCTATGCTAAAATAAACACCAACCGCTTCGTGTATATTTCCACCAGAAGCTAAATACTTGCCAATTAACACTGAACCCGGTATACTGTACGCAATTACTATGGGAACACGATAATAGAGAGACATAAACATCGTCGCTAACCCAGCAAAAAAGAAGATAGCAAAAATCCAGGATACAGCTATATTATCCGGAAGGTTACCTTGCTTGGCCGCGCTCATTACAATCAAGCCGGGCCCCATACTGCTAAACAAGGCACCGATTAAGCCAGTAGTTAAGCCGGGAAAAGAAAGATTTTTAACGAGTTCTTTAAAACTTTCGCCAATATTATAACCTTTCTCCATTAGGTTATTAGAAGCACTCATCATTTTACCTCCTTGCCCTGTATATTTTTATTGTTTTTCCCTACAATTACTGCAAATCTTGTAGCCGATATTTTCTTCTTGTTTCACCTCCATAACCCGAATCAAATTATAAAATTCAACAAAAACTCAAAATAAACAACAATACTCCCTTCTTTAATCACCCCTTCCGTTCACATTTGAGAAATAAATTTATAACACCATTCGTTTTTAACTTCACATTCACATATTATTTAAGGACTTATGTTTTGTTTGATAATATCGTATGACGTTTTTATTAAATTGAATAAAAAATTAGAAATTAAATAATTTCACACAATTAATACAACTATTTATAGGCTAGCTAGTCGTTTGATATTATCATACACCGTTCTTACTTGCTTCTATATTTCGACAAAAATTTTAAAATTCCTTCATAGCCCCAAAAAATTTTTAAAATTAGGAATATATTTAATGATTTAAATCCAATCTGGCCTATACTCGTGCCAAGTAGGCAAAAACCGCAGAACTTGTTATAATTCTGCGGTTTTTATACCTCAATAAGCGGTAAAAACTCTAATCTTTTTTACTCACATTATCTTTCACTAATAAATATTTATCTACCTTTTTTAACGGGCAGCGTAAACAACTGAAGTTTCTACAATATGCCGTTTCAACCCAAGCTCTTCTGCAGTAAAGCCTAGAGCTAATCCTATTAGTTGAGTAAAGTGTAATGAAGGAATCTCTTTTTCGGCACCGACCGCTTTTTTTCCTTCCGGTTGATACATATCAAGCTGCATCTGACAGAGAGGGCACGGAGTAACAGTGCAGTCCGCACCAGCATTAATCGCACTAAGATTAATTTTCCCAGTAGCTTTAATTGCATCAGCCTTACTAGTTAAAAGCGCATGAAAACCGCAACATTTCAAACGAGCATCAAAGACAACAGGCTCAGCACCCAAGGTTTTGATCAAATCTTCAAGGGAATGAGGATTTGCATAATCTTCAAAATTCATAATGCTAGGAGGACGTAAAATATGGCACCCATAATATCCCGCAACTTTCAGTCCTTTAAGCGGTTTTTGGACTTTTTTCTTTAACTTTTCTAACCCATAATCATTAATCAGCACCCATAAAAAATGGGTAACTTGGCTAGTCCCTTTATAAACTAATCCACCTTGTTGCAGAGCTTGATTTATAAATTCCTTTTTACCATTATCCAGCTTATGCTTGGCCTCCCTTAACATAAGTGTACAAGTGCTACATACAGTAAGAATTGGTAGATTCAGCTTTTCAGCCAGAGCAATATTTCTCGCATTAACTGCTAAAGCAACCGTTCCATCGTAATCCTGAAGGTGGGAACCTCCGCAGCAAGTCCAACCCGGAATTTCCACTAATTCTATTCCCAAGGCATCAGCTACTTTCATCGTTGCTGCATAAGCTTCTTCGCTTGCACCTTGTAAAACGCAGCCAGGGAAAAAAGCGTATTTCATATTATACTTACTCCCCTTTTTAAGTTTTCTTGTTATTACTTTAATTATTTTGCAAGCCTGTTCGATCCTGCCCTCTTTGATAGATTTTGCTAACATCTGTTTTGGACGTATTTTCATTCAATTTTTCTTGACTATTTTTTTGTATAACTTTAATTATTGTGCGAACCTGTTCGATTTCCTTTATAGGTTTGGGCAACACATGCCTCAAACGTAGTTTCCCTTTTCTTACCAAGCGCAAAGCCACTGGGATGCTACTTAATGATCCTAGCAATCCTTCAGTTTTTATAAACATCAAGGCCTCGTTTAACCGGCCGGTTTTTTGAATATCGTCCAAAAAGGATTTAGCATGACGGGTACCAGCATTATCTCTAATCCCATTAGCTATTGCAAACTGACGAATAAAAGAAATATCATCAGCCGGAGATAAGCCTTTCGGACACTTGGTGACACATTCCTGACAATGCATGCATTTCCATGCTCCATTATTAATGGCAGTAATTATTCGCGAAAGAGGATCTTTATCGCGCGAATCAGCAACGAATTTTTGGGCTTTAGAGAAGATAAAAGGCTCAAGAAAAGGGAATGTAAATAGTTTTGTGTAAATGGTTTTTACCTAACTAAAATGGCAATACTTTAAATAGCTTTACCTGCCAGGAGGATAGGGCAAT
>NZ_BDJK01000027.1 GCF_001950255.1 Carboxydothermus pertinax | reverse complement strand
CATTGCTTGCTTTATGGTTTCCAGGCTAAAAAGGAAATCATTGATGCCGAGGTGGTTAGGTTAGCGGCTTTGGATGCTGGTTTCTAATCTTGACCGGTCGCTTTATCGGCGGCCGGTTTTCTTTTTATTTTTCTTTGCTAAAATTCCGTGATATTTTGCAAAAGGTTATACTGACCTCCCAAAATAATTTGCAATTTTTGCAGATTACAGCCTACTTCTATGCTATTTTATTTTGAAATATTGGTGCCCAAATAATTTGCAAGTTCACAGTAGAGCAGGTCTAGTTTCAATCCCAGAATGGTTCGATTAAAACCCTCTCGGGAGGAATAATAATGAGATTGCACAATCGGGTTTCAATCCCAGAATGGTTCGATTAAAACCTTGAGATTCCGGGGTAGCCAACAGAGACAGTACCGGGTTTCAATCCCAGAATGGTTCGATTAAAACCATTCTGTATTGTTTCCCTGGTAATAAACACTAGTGAGTTTCAATCCCAGAATGGTTCGATTAAAACACAGTGAAGGAAGCCGCCAAACTTCTATCACTTGGGGTTTCAATCCCAGAATGGTTCGATTAAAACCATTGGGTTGGGAAACTGAAAAGATATGGGATGAAGGTTTCAATCCCAGAATGGTTCGATTAAAACCGCGCCAGGGAAGACCTGGCGTTTTTTCTTGAATACGAGTTTCAATCCCAGAATGGTTCGATTAAAACTTTATCTTAAAAGCGGTTTTGTGGTTGATTTTTATTGTTTCAATCCCAGAATGGTTCGATTAAAACCAGGGGAGTGAATACACCGAGGAGTACTATTTAGAAGTATAGTTTCAATCCCAGAATGGTTCGATTAAAACCATCAGGGAAATAGAATATAAAGCAAAAAAATGGGCTGGTTTCAATCCCAAATTGGTTCGATTAAAACTAGATGAGCGGGGATAATTCCCCGCTCTTTCATTGTTTCAATCCCAAATTGGTTCGATTAAAACTGTAAATACATTCGGGGAAAAGACGCTGGATATTATGTTTCAATCCCAAATTGGTTCGATTAAAACATATTTTTGCAGCTTCTATAATATCCTCATCTGTAAAAGTTTCAATCCCAAATTGGTTCGATTAAAACTCGGAATTTGGCTGGCACTTCTTTTGCGTCCTTGGAGTTTCAATCCCAAATTGGTTCGATTAAAACCCGAACGAGATGAAAAAGAACATTACGAGAAAGTAGCGTTTCAATCCCAGAATGGTTCGATTAAAACCTTGAACAACAAACTTTAAATTTCCCTTTTTTATGATGTTTCAATCCCAGAATGGTTCGATTAAAACTTTATTACAAAACAATTAACAACCTGCCGGAGCATGTGTTTCAATCCCAGAATGGTTCGATTAAAACCTTATAAGTTGTGCCTCTACATCGGCTCTAATGCTTGGTTTCAATCCCAGAATGGTTCGATTAAAACTGCGCTAATCTGTATCTATTTATTTTACTATATCAGTTTCAATCCCAGAATGGTTCGATTAAAACTCATGCTGATATAGAAGGCCCGATTGTGTTTTCTTCGTTTCAATCCCAGAATGGTTCGATTAAAACTGGAAGCTGAAATGCAGGCTGAGTACGAAGCTTATACGAGTTTCAATCCCAGAATGGTTCGATTAAAACAAGCATAATCTCCATGGCGGTGTTTCTCAGGTGGGAGTTTCAATCCCAGAATGGTTCGATTAAAACAAATATTAAATCAGCTACAGAAGCAAAACAAGTTAACGTTTCAATCCCAGAATGGTTCGATTAAAACGAGGTTGCACGGCCGCTCAATTAAAATTCACGATTTAGTTTCAATCCCAGAATGGTTCGATTAAAACTTCTTCATCCTATACCACCCGCTTATAAATAACTTGTTTCAATCCCAGAATGGTTCGATTAAAACTATGAGGCTACTCACGAACATTTTGGTTGACTGCCAGTTTCAATCCCAGAATGGTTCGATTAAAACTCGACAGAATGCTTTACTTGGGATTAACAAAGTTAGCGTTTCAATCCCAGAATGGTTCGATTAAAACCTGGTAAAGTCTTAAAGCTTAAAGTAGTACTCTGAGGTTTCAATCCCAGAATGGTTCGATTAAAACTTTTTGAAAAAAATTTTGAAAAAGGTGTTGACATAAGTTTCAATCCCAGAATGGTTCGATTAAAACCAAATCGATAGTTAGCATGGTCGTCTGAAGTAAATTGTTTCAATCCCAGAATGGTTCGATTAAAACTCAAGCCTTGAATGTCCTAAAAGATTGGAAACTACCAGTTTCAATCCCAGAATGGTTCGATTAAAACTATGCTGGAAATGTTACGGGTAATGCTAAAAGGCGGTTTCAATCCCAGAATGGTTCGATTAAAACACTACAGTTGCTGGTGTAGAAGTGGTATTATTATTAAGTTTCAATCCCAGAATGGTTCGATTAAAACCCGGATCCATAACCTCAGCTATGGGCGGAATCCAAGTTTCAATCCCAGAATGGTTCGATTAAAACTCCTCGGCTAACTTGCGAGGACTTTTAAAGTTTTCGGTTTCAATCCCAGAATGGTTCGATTAAAACTGTAACTGTTGTACTAACACCATACAAAGTTTGTGTGTGTTTCAATCCCAGAATGGTTCGATTAAAACTAATTTCGACTGGATCATGAATGCTAATAACATGCGTTTCAATCCCAGAATGGTTCGATTAAAACCTTGATACAACGGCAAGGTATACGAAACCAAGTGAAGTTTCAATCCCAGAATGGTTCGATTAAAACTTAAATGATTATATTCGTTTTATATTGATTGATTATATGTTTCAATCCCAGAATGGTTCGATTAAAACCCACTTGCCTCGGGCTTAGAGGCGTTCCGTGGCCTTCGTTTCAATCCCAGAATGGTTCGATTAAAACGATGAATGGGATGTTGATACTTGAAAAAATGTTTCAGTTTCAATCCCAGAATGGTTCGATTAAAACTTTTTACAGGAAACTTTGTACCGTTATTATGGACGGGTTTCAATCCCAGAATGGTTCGATTAAAACAAAAGGCATTTCTGCTAGCAGAGTTTCTGCGATTGTGTTTCAATCCCAGAATGGTTCGATTAAAACAGATACTCTGCACAGGGCAAATCTCAATCCATTCATGTTTCAATCCCAGAATGGTTCGATTAAAACTAAAATACATTGATAAGGTCGCAAATTTCCTTAACGGTTTCAATCCCAGAATGGTTCGATTAAAACGATTGACGGAGTAAAGATTACGAGAGCTACACTGCAGTTTCAATCCCAGAATGGTTCGATTAAAACCTTTTTTAGAGAGCATATGGACGAAAATAATCCTGGTTTCAATCCCAGAATGGTTCGATTAAAACTTTCGTGATTGTGAGTGGAACTATGATAGGCTGTATGGTTTCAATCCCAGAATGGTTCGATTAAAACCGTGCTGGTTGATGAGGCTCAGTTTCTTGACACCGAGGTTTCAATCCCAGAATGGTTCGATTAAAACTCCAAAAATTTCCCATGGCTATAAACATATTTGGAGTTTCAATCCCAGAATGGTTCGATTAAAACTATTATTGTCCTTTTCTGGGGGCATGAAATAGTAAAGTTTCAATCCCAGAATGGTTCGATTAAAACTTATAGACGAAACTTCAATGTTAGATATTTTCATGGGTTTCAATCCCAGAATGGTTCGATTAAAACTTTGAAATAACCATTGTGGGATTTTAAAATGAGAAAGTTTCAATCCCAGAATGGTTCGATTAAAACAGGGGGCTTAATCCCCCAAAATATTGCGAACCTTGTCGTCAGTTTCAATCCCAGAATGGTTCGATTAAAACTACCCACTACGAAACTGGAGAACTGTCAACTCATATGTTTCAATCCCAGAATGGTTCGATTAAAACTCAAGAGTTCATGAATTACCTGGACACCTTTCCGGGTTTCAATCCCAGAATGGTTCGATTAAAACTTGGTACAAGCTTATTTGTTAGATTTTACCACCATTGTTTCAATCCCAGAATGGTTCGATTAAAACACTCCTGCTCAAAGACCTCTCCCGTCCGCAGGAAAAGTTTCAATCCCAGAATGGTTCGATTAAAACCAGGAGTTATGAAAGCGACATTAAAAACTTTATAAAAGTTTCAATCCCAGAATGGTTCGATTAAAACTGTATGTATTTGCAAATGATGATGCAAATGATGTGTTGTTTCAATCCCAGAATGGTTCGATTAAAACCCAGTAACAAAAGATAACCCCTTGCCAAGAGATCCGGGTTTCAATCCCAGAATGGTTCGATTAAAACTAGGAGGTGGTTGGAATGAGAACCTGGTTTAATCAGGTTTCAATCCCAGAATGGTTCGATTAAAACTATCAAGAAAGCTGAGAAAAAGATTACTTGAGAGTTGTTTCAATCCCAGAATGGTTCGATTAAAACCGAAAGAATTAACGCATTATACGGACTTTTATAAAGGTTTCAATCCCAGAATGGTTCGATTAAAACGGGGGAGTATGAATTAGCAAATAAGCTCCTTTTGGAGCGTTTCAATCCCAGAATGGTTCGATTAAAACAAAAGAACAATCGAATTTTCAGCCTTAGCTACTTTAGTTTCAATCCCAGAATGGTTCGATTAAAACTTACTTTATATTTGAATACGATGCTTTTGTCACACTGTTTCAATCCCAGAATGGTTCGATTAAAACTTTTACGCAAGCATCTGCAAGGGTTGCCGGAGAACGTGTTTCAATCCCAGAATGGTTCGATTAAAACCCTGGAGGGCGGGGCTGAGGCGGCTTTATATCTCGCGGTTTCAATCCCAGAATGGTTCGATTAAAACGGAGGGCTTTGGTAGGTTTTCGGGGACCTACTATATGTTTCAATCCCAGAATGGTTCGATTAAAACGATTCTTTGCTTTAGTTGCGGTCTTAACCTTAACGGGTTTCAATCCCAGAATGGTTCGATTAAAACACGACTACAATATGCGGTTTCACTATGCTTGGGAATGTTTCAATCCCAGAATGGTTCGATTAAAACTTTCTGACTCCCAGAAGGCTTTATCGAAGTCTTCGTCAGTTTCAATCCCAGAATGGTTCGATTAAAACTGTCGTACATGCCGGGGACTGGGAAAAATTTCGGATAGTTTCAATCCCAGAATGGTTCGATTAAAACCTTGTCTGCTACTGCTTTTTTAATATCGTTAATCGTGTTTCAATCCCAGAATGGTTCGATTAAAACCCTAAAGCTTTGTCTTTCTCGGGTTCTTTTGCATCATGTTTCAATCCCAGAATGGTTCGATTAAAACAGTTCAGCCGCCAGGTTAAAGCGCAAGTAGTACCGCTTGTTTCAATCCCAGAATGGTTCGATTAAAACCCCAATATGTAATTAAAGGCCGTCCTGTGGTAGTAGGTTTCAATCCCAGAATGGTTCGATTAAAACGCACTATTGTAAGTAAGCTTGCCGATCCAGATGCACTGTTTCAATCCCAGAATGGTTCGATTAAAACGACAGCTCGGTTGACTTGCCATTCTTACGTGCCCGCGTTTCAATCCCAGAATGGTTCGATTAAAACCCATAATTAATTATAAAAGAAAAAGATTTTTAAAGAAAGAAGAAGTTTACATTTTTCATGTGAATTTTGGTTCATAATGGCAAAATTTCGATAAACACTTATTTTTCAAAGCTTAAAGGTAATTTTCACCCTTTCGTCGACCTCCCGGGATTTTGGGGGTAACCGCAGGTCGACGAAAAAATTTGTATATTTTTTAGTTTATTTGCATATTTTTTCGTTTTTGCCGGTGAAATTTTGGCCTTATTAAGGCATTTATTCATAGTATATGCACTTTTTTCGTCGACCTCACTAGGCTAAGTTCAACATTTCACATACCAGGCATAATTAAAGCATATTGGTTTCACCTCCCTTCTTTATACCCAAAAGCTCCCGGGAAGAATATTTCATGGAACCAAAAATATAAAACAGCACTGAATCCTCATCTTGATTAATTATCCTCGAAAGCTCTCCTTTTAACCGGCGAAAATTTGCTTCGGTAATTTCTCCTTCCAATACCGAGTTCTGCACCCAGTAAAGATATTTTCGAGCCGTTTTTAAGACTTTGGCAACTCGTTTTTGATTTACGTCATAAACCAGAATGACAAACAAGCTACCACCTCGAAACAAAAGGTTCAAAGGGCTTTTCTCCCAGTAAATGCTTTTCCAGTTTATACAGCTCCAGGCGAATTAAAAAACGGTAAGACACATCCCTTTTTAATTCGGGATGTTTAATAGTAGTTTTCAATTTTTCTTCAAATTCGGTAATAAAAAGTTTTTTCCCTTCAGTTGTCAGAGCAAAGCCTTCTAATCCTTTTTCAAAATGCTCTTTTTTAATTTCTTTTCGTCCAATTAAACTAAAAATTGTCCTATCAACAATTATGGGCTTAAATATTTCGGCAATATCTAAATTTAAGGTAAAGCTTCGAAAATTGGTAGCATGTAAAAAGCCAATCCGCGGATCCAAATGGGTTTTATAAATTTCACTAAGGACAGCAGAATAAAGTAACGAATTACCAAAACTTATTAAAGTATTTAAATAATTTTGGGGAGGCCGACGGGTTCTTTTTTCATATAAAAAAGTTTTATCCTGCAAAATTACGTCAAAAACCTGATAATAAGCTTCCCGGATATTTCCCTCCAGGCCTAAAAGCTCATTGGGCTCTTTTGCCTCTGCTACCTTATTTAGAAAGCTCTCAACTAACTTAACGTTACTTTCTACCTCTTTTCCCCGCTGGGCATAATACTTCAATACCTGCAAAATATTGCGAGCACTCCCTTTTACTATTGCCCGTCCTAAGAATATTCTTTTACCTTGCTCGGAAAAATGCTCCGCTTGTTTTAAAATCATGTAGCCCGAATTATAATGCTCCCGGGGATAAAAAGTTCCCATGTAGTAACCGTAATGATTAAAATAATGGAGGATTATTTCGTTCTGGGATAAAAATTCCACCAGTTTCCGATTAAATTCTACTTCACCAAAAACAAAAATTTCTCCCACATCTTCCACCGGCAGATACTTTTTCAATCCTTCACTTTCAAAATAAAGGGTATTTCCTTTTCGTTGCAATTTTCCATCAGAAAAAAGGTAGATTGCTTTACGCATTTCTCCCCTCCTATGCTACACAAAACTCAAGGTAAGCACATTTTTTACAAAAGGGAGTTTTTTGGTACGGCGGGGGCGTCTCTTGATAAATAATCCTTAATATCTCTTTTTCCGAAGCCAAAAGCTTTGCTTCATCTTCAGGAGTTAATCTTACCTTTTCGCGCTTCTTTTCTTCAGGGTATGATAACTCCCCGGCAATTTCGACACCCCGCCTCTTAAATTCCAGTAAGTAATACAAAAGCTGCATTTTGGATGCTTCTTTAAACTTCGAGCTTTTCTTTATTTCATAAACCAAAAGCTCCCCGTCTTCCCGGCTAATAAGGTCAATCTTACTACCTCCAAGCTCCAGTTCCTTTACCCCCGCTTTCTTGCTCTGGGCATGAATCACCCGGCCTAAATCCAAAAGCTCATTGTCTTCGTCCGGTGTAATCTTCCGCCCCATAAACCAGACCTGCCTGGGACAAATGTAGTAATACCAGATTAAAGTCCCGCCAATACTGATTTCACTCATACGCCTTTCCCCTGAAATTTTTTCTATAATATTTCAAATTCTTCCCGCCCCAGGGTTACCCGTTTAAACCCGGTTTCCAAAGAGTAATAATCTTCAAGGTATTCTAATGGTAGCCGGAAAAACGAACCTACCTGTTCCAATCCCCGGATGTTGCTTTGATTTTTTTCCAAACCCGGGACGGAAATAATATACTGGGCAAGTTTTGTTTTTAGTTTTAAATAGTTTGTCCGCCGTTTTTGGTCATCATTTTCCTGGATTACACCTTTTTTGTACTCTTCCCAGATAAATTTGGCTTCTTCATCGAGCTCCACAAAGACATCCACATAAAAAGGGATTTCCGTAATTAGTTTAAAATCACTTATCACCGGGCTGCCGTCGGGGGCATCGGCAAAGGAAAGATTTAAAATTGCTTCTAATGTTTTCTTTCCCTGACTGTCGGATAAAAGCTTTTCTGCGGTAATCTTTAAAAAATACCCACCAATTAAATTCCCAAAGGCCTTTTCCTCGATTTCCCGGGCTTCTTCCAATAATTCCCGGGTTTGCTTTAAAAGAACCGGACCGTAAATCCGGGTAGCAAAATCTTGCCCTTCGTCGGTAATCAGGTTCACCAGAAAAACTTCTCCCAGGTTTTTTTGGCCACTACGGTTACATCTCCCGGCCACTTGAATAACCGAATCCAAAGGCCCAGCATCCCGGATTACACAGCTTGCATCCAAATCCACTCCCGCTTCCACTACCTGGGTGGAGACTAAAATAAAAGGTTTATTTTGCTGGTTTAATTGCTTTATTGCCAAAAGCCTCTGGCTGCGTTCCCTGGGAGTGATATTGGTTGAAAGATAAAATAAGGGAATCCCTAAATCCAGTTCTTTTATTTTCCGGTAAAGCTCAATGGAAGACTTTATTGTATTTACTACAATAAGATAGGACTTATCTTTACTAAATTTTTCCTGAAAACTTCGGACAAATTCAGCTATTGTCATTCTTTCCGGCAAATAAGAAAGCTTTACCCGATTTAATACCCCAAACATTTCGGCAATTTCTTCTTCTGTCCCTGCCAGTTCAATGCATTCTTCCGGCGAAAAAATTAAGGGTTTCGTTGCGGTCATTAAAATTACTTTACAGTCTAGTAATTTCGCAGCTTGCAAAAATATCTCCCGCACAGCACCCCAGTATTCAAAAGGAATGTTCTGTACTTCATCCAGTAAAATAATGCTTCCGGAAAGTTTATGAAATTTTTTAAGAAGCCGATTTTTAAAACCAAAAAAAGTATGAAAGAGCTGGACAAAAGTTGTCACAATAATTTCACTATCCCAGCTTTCGGTAAATAAAAGAGCTTTTTCCACTTCAATTTCTTCCTTTTCCACCCGAAAAGAAAGATCCGCTAAATGATGGTGCTTTATAAGATACAGGCTTTCATTTTCTTGAAAATCCGTAACTTTAGTTTCTAAAATCTTTTTAATTACCTCAAAGTTCTGGTCAATAATTGAGGTGAAAGGCAGAGCGTAGATAATCCTTGGCGTATACCCTTTTTCCTGGGCGATAAGCTCTCGAAGCTTAAAAGCTGCCCCTAAACCTGCCAAAGTTTTTCCACTTCCGGTCGGTGCAGTTAAGGAAAATATCTTCCCTTTAAAATGCTTTTCCACATTACTTATAACTTTCGCGAATAAATTTTGCCTTAAAGTATTTACATAACTTTTTTCCGCTCTTTGGGAAAGTTCTTTTTGATACTCCTCCACTAAGGCAAAAGAAAGTTCCTTGCGCCCAAGCTCTTCTGAAATCCCCGCCGCGCTTTTTTTATCCGAGTCTATTAATAATGAGTAAAGGTATAGCGTTGCAAAGTAAAAAAGAAATCTAACTTCTTCCTCCTCCTCGGTCAAATCCTGATATAACGTATAAAGCCGGCCAAGATAATCCTGATAATTTCGGGTAAATTCCCCAAGAGGCAAATATTTAAATCCGTGTTTTTGCCAGAGCTCTTGATTTTCCCGGTCGATTTCAGGGTTTAATAAAAGGTCCTCTAACTGCACCTTTAAAACTTCCAGTTTATTTTTTAAATTTTCGTTGTAGACAGCATTTTCCCGCAAAGCTCTTTTGGAAGCAAGATTATTTAAAGGGTGATCAAGATTGCCGTGATGCCGTAAAACAGCTAAAAAAATTAATAAGGCAAGGTACTGGTAAGACCCTTCAAAGTTTTCATTAAGAAACTGAGCCGAAGCCCACACCGCCGATAAAAAAGCATGGTGTGATAAAGGTCCCACCGCTTTTTTATTTACCAGATGGTCCTGAAAGTACGAGGTATATTTGCCAAAATCATGGCCAAGCCCTGCCGCTTTAAGGCTTTTTAAAAAAGCCTCCCGGTCTAAACCCGGAAGGCTTTGAAATTTTTTCACCATACTTTCCGTTACTTCCTGCAGATGGTTTTTTAAGAGCTTTTTTATATCAATATCAAAGTGAGAGTAATAGACCATCAAATCCCCCCTGGCTCCATAAATAAGACAACATCTCCTAAAGATTCAATCTTAAAAGCCGGCACATTAAAATTACCGCCTACCCTGTTGCCGCCAACTTCATAAACCACCGAAGCGGTAGCCGCTATGGACCGGTCGGAATTAAAGGAAAAGGGCATTTTTTCCTTTAAATACCTTAAATCTTCGCCATGAAGCGTAGAAAATAAAAGCTCTTCGTCCTTTAAAAGCTCAAGATTCACGACGGTATCAACAAAATTTGTTTCTAAAGCTGTCCCCGAAAAGACTCCCAGAAAATCAATTTTTGCTAAAAATTCGCTTCGCCCTAAATAAACGGGAAATTTTGGTCCCAGAGCAAGTTGTTTTGCCAATTCCTCCTGAAAACTCAGGTCATCATGGTAAAAATATACCCGGTAAATAAGTTCTCTTCCCCGCACCGGCAGAATAATTTCAGTGGGAATCATCGTCGGCCCGCCGGAGCCATTTACTTCTTTAATTGTTTTTGTCCGAACAAATTTTACCGTCTGCATTATTTTCCGGACCGGCGTTATCAATCGCACGGCATAGTGAGCTTCCTTTCCGGTTAAAAGCCTGTAATAACTGTCTTTAGGTAGCCCCAGCACCGCCGCAACAATTCCCGCCAGCGTAGTTCTTGCGGGAAAAGCATAGCTTAAGGAAGAAGAATTGGTATAAAACTTGCGGAAGTGGGCTGCAGGACCGCGAATTTCAAAAACTATTACTTTCCGCATTGCCTTCAGCCCTTTCTTAATAATTTAGAATACTTACCTTAGAATCCCCCAGCTTTTCCGCAAGTAATTGGGCAAAATTCTTTGCTTCCCCGTGATAGGCGGTTTTTAGATTAGGGTCAAAATATAGTAGAATCTTACTAATCTTTGGACTATTTTCGGCTAATAAATCCACAAGTTTCCCCGCTTCCAGAGAGTAATCGGTTATATCCCGCAAACCTTCTTTTGGATTTACTTCAAGAAAGCTTCTAAAATCCCCCAGATAAGTCATATCATCTCCATACTCCACCCGAAGATACAACCTTGGATACTGGCCGATTTTGCTCCGGGTAGCAAACAGGGGGATGGCTTTAACAAGGGCCTCATCCAGTAACGCCAGGGTCTCATCATCTAACATGGTAAATTTGGCCCGGTGCGCTGCGACAATCCCATGAAAAGCAATTAAAGAGTAATAAAGGCGGTAGTCTTTACCCATAGTACCCTGTTCATTGCCGCTTGTACTGCTGAAGCGAGAAGTTATAGTGTTTGATTCCACTAACTCTACTTTGTTTAAAGAATAACCCCAGTTAAACTGGACCGGACCGGTAAAGGTTAATGAACTTCCGCCGTCTTCGCTTTTAATGGGCATAGTAGCCCCAAAAAGGCGAACATCGACAAGTTTTTCTAATAACACAGGCACATCGTCTTTACTTATGTTTTTACTTGTTTTACCAAGCAATTTTTCCAGTCTCTCGGTGGCGTTTACCGTTTCTCCTTCAACTTTGGCCACAAAAATTTCATGCCCTTTTTCCTGTAAGTAATCCCGCACATAACGCTTTAGCCGGACATCGGAGACGAGATTGGTTTTAGTTTCATAATCCATCCGCGGCCGATTTTCATCATCGGGATCACCGTTGGGATTGGTAAGCTTGGCATCGTAGAGAAACAAAATTTCGCTATTTGTTTTTATTAACTCACCCATTTACATTCCCTCCATTTCTAATTTTTCATTTTTGGCCCGGGATAAGATTTTCCCGGTAAGATAGCTGTAGCCGGATAAAAGATAAAACACATTTTCCTGGTCAGTTAACTTCCACCTTGGTATTTCCCGGTCTAAAAGCTTTTTCATACTGTTGTAGACTTTCTCGGTACTGGCGTTTAATTTTTTGTACTGGAATAATTTCTGGTGTACTTCATTGGCAAAAGAAATAATCCGGCGCAGACTCATCCCCTGATAAGTCAGTTTATTTAAAATGGCTTTATTGAGATTACTTTGATGCTGGGCAGAAGCTATTTCCCCCACCAGCACTCCCAGAAGGAACAGAGCCGCCTGCTGGGGTGTATAGCCCATTTCCCGAATGTACTCTAAATCTTCAGCTTTTAAGTCCAACTCTAATTCCACCGCCTCCACCTCCTTTGGCAGGATTTCAAGTTCCTGTAAAAATAAATTTAAAAGGTTAGCCCGAAGGCAAGCTTTGGCCAGTTCAATTTCCTTATACTTTTCACTTCCCGGACTGACATTAAAACCTTCTTTGGTAAAAGCAAAAATTTTAAAAAGTTCAATATGCTGGCGAAGGATAAAGCTTTTTTCCACCGGGTGTCCGGTAAAAATGGACTCAAGTAAGTCTAAAAATTTCCGGTACTCAACACTGTTTTTGCCTTTTTGCTGAGGAATCTGGTAGTAAATGCGGTTTAGGTTTAAAGAAAGCTCCGGCAGGAGCTGGGGAAAGTGTTTTTTAAAAACTTCATTTACTTTCTGAAAAAGCTGTAGGATTTTAAGAATACGACTGGGGGGTATGTCTTTAATAAGTTTTAGCACTTTAAATTCCGCTTTATTTTTTTGGTAAAACAAGAAATTAAAAATTAGCTGATTATAAATTTCCCGGTTTTCAAAATAGTCCCTAACCATTTCTTCGTACCCGGCAATTTCACTATAACCTTTAAGGTTGTTAAAACTATTATTGGTAAAATCCATCCATTTTTGAAATTGCTGCTTTTTTAAATTTACCGGAAAAAGAAAACCCGGAATGATGAACAGGTTTAAATTCCCAATGCGGTTATTTAATTTATTTTGAATAAAGCTTTCAGCAATCAATAGTTTTTTATAGCAATCAGGACACAGTGAATAGTTTTTATAGAAGTTCTTCTTATCGTGATTGCTGGCATAACCTACTTTATCGGTGATATAGTATTTAAATTTTAATTTAGTAGTATCGGAGGTTATTGGACCAAAATTTCCACAAGCGTGGCATACCCCCTCTTCCCCGGCAAAAATATCAAAAACTTTTGCTGTTTCCACTTTTTCCTGGTATTCCCGGTAATCTACCCCTTTTTGCCCGTCAAAATAAATGGTATATAGAGCTATTTCTTTTTCACTTAGGCCAGTCTGTTCCTTAATCCATTTACTAAATTCTTTAGCTACCGCCTGGGCTAAATTTTTACCTTTAGGATTTTCTTTGATTAAGTCAAGTAATTTGCTGCCTTTGTATCCTGGCAGCATCTCCAGGTTTAAAATGTAGCGATAGCGGTTTTCGGCCCCATCCTTTACGCCGGTGTCAAAAAAGTAAAAGTCTAAAACTTTTTGCACATTTCGGGCTAACTTCGACCCCTCGGGTAAAACCTCCAGTAAATTAGGAAGCGTTTGGGAAACTAAAAAGGAAAGATTATTGGTCGTTAAATACCACTGGGGACTACTGCTACCGTCGGCATTTCCTACCCAGAGATATTCTCTTTCCGTCACTCCCGCAGTAATTTCCTTGGGGGTTAGCTTTAAAGAATTATTATCTGTGGCAAAATCAATTATTACTACGTGCTGCTTTTTACCCCCCTGGTCTTCAGCAATTTCCAAGCAAAGGTTTTCCAAAAATCCCCCCGAAGCGTGTTCTGTAGCAAGTCTCCCCACTTCCCGCACCGCTTCTAACACCCTCTCACCTCCCTGCAAATTTTTTAATTTTAATTATAAAAATAGGTACCAAAAAATTTTTTCCAATAACTTTACTCCACAAAACCAAAGCCCATACTGTTTTTTTCCCCAAAGCCTGCATAATAGCCAAGACTAATTAACTCGGGATTAGCTTTAATTTTAAAAGGGGCACAAAGTCCACGGATTTTCTGGTCTTTATAAGTTATTAAGCGGGTAGGAAGTTTATTTTGAAAATGTTTTTCATCGAAGGCAAAATCGAAATAATCTATCCGGGGCTCGCGGCCGTAGTACACCAGGTACTTGTTTTTAAGGTTGTTTAAGAGCTTTTCCCTGTACAAAGCTTTGTCTTCAAGGTAGGTTAGGTAAATAGGAGTGGTTTTCTCCTGACTTTTTACCGCCAAAACCAATGGTGATTTCAAAGTAAATATCTCTTCCTCGGTAAATCTTCTTAGAGGAAGAGGAATTATTTCGCTAATAATCACCGGTAAGGCAAAGATTTTAAAGCTTCTTTTTGCCCAAAGACCCGAGGCTAAATAATCGGTAAACTCCGGCAGAGGAGAAGATACGGTAAAACTTGCCGTACCGGGGAAAACGATAATTCCTTCTTTGGTAGTTTTATAATTGGCAAAAGAAAGCGGAGAAAAAGTAAAAAACTTAAAAGTTTTCTTTTCTCTACGAAAACCAATATCATGGAGAAAAGTAGCAAGTTTTGCCGACTCTACTCCTAAACCCCGGTAGATTAGGGCTGTCAAAGCGTGTTGATAATTATAAGGTAGTAAGGCCTTACTTCTAACCTCAAATTTTATCTGAGCCCGCAATTGCCCCAACCCTTTCCCTTTTATTCCATCCTCTAAGATTTAGGTAAATTTTTTACCTTTCACACTAAATTTTGGCAATAAGCTACATTTATTATTTCTTTGTATTTTCTGTTTTTCCTGCTTAATCGTTTATTATTTTACTAAAGGCCTGCAAAAAAATTTTTCCAAAAGAAAACTCCGAGGAAGTCTTTTTTGATATTCCTTCCTCGGAGTAAAAGGTTTAAATTTTTTTTTTAGGCAAAAACATTCCTTTTTTACCCAACAAGCTCATACTAAAGTCGTGCAGAAAATGGCTCCACACCGCGGTCCAGATACTGCCGGTAAACCAAAAACACAAGCCCAGCGCAAGCCCAATCGCAAACGTCCCCGCCAAAAGCACAGGTTTCTTGAGGTAACGAAAATGAAAGACAGCAAAGACCGCCGCGGCTATACCAATCCCCAGCGGGACCGATGACAACCAATGAATCATGAGAGTTTGGAGGGCAGCCCGGAAAAAGATTTCTTCGCTGACAGCGACCAAGGCCATAAGGAAAAAGATGTTGACATAGCTTAATTGACTAAAATAGATATTATCTCTGTCAGCCCATAACCTCTCGGGGAGAAAGGTGGCCATGGCCATGGCAAACATCAGGAAAAGGATCGCCACAATCGTTCCTAAACCAAAAACCTGCCATAGCTTTCCCACCTTCAAAAGAACGCTCCACGGAATTCCATAATGGAAATGACCCCATAACAGCAGGGCAAGTCCCCACACTCCAAAGGTCGCTTGGCTCACGTAAACTACCCAAAGAGGAAAGGGCTTACTCTTTTGTTGCCCATCTTCTTCCATGTGCCAATACCTCCTAAGCAAAGCCAGAAGTTAATAAAGTATTAAAAATTGCCACCAAATAAGCGGTTAAAGGGTAAAAAATAAAACAAAAAATTTTTAGAACCTTAGGCACATTGCAAATCTATTTTCTACTGAATCATAATTTGGTAGAAACGTTGGAAAAAAGAGCTAGCTTTCAGTAATGATAACCCCTCTTTCCAAAATTTCTCCGATAGAACTCATAAAGCTCCTCTGTGGAATTGAATTCCGGAACAGGCCCAATTACATGCTGGCTCACCTTTTGGTTGTATTCTTCAAGAGTCAGGGCTTGGAATTCCATGAGCCCAAAGTCCTTGATTCCTTCCTCAAGGGTCTCTTCCACACGATGCCAGATAAAACCGTCCTTAGTTTCTTTTACAAGTTTGCCAAAAAACTGATGCCCGCGGTTGGTGTCATGGAAGCCTACACAGTCATCGCAGAATTCAACCCCGATAGCCATCAGTCGTAGGCCAAAATAACTATCTTTAACCAGATATAGCCCTTTATTGCTGAGCACTCAAATTAATCTCTTGTTCTCTTAAATTCCTTTAACTTTTTCCAATGAACACAACCACTTTCGTAGTATAATTTTGGCTGGGGAGGAATTATCATGAAGGTTTTCGCTTTAATTTCTGACATCATCTATTACATTTCAACAATTTTGTTTATTTTGTTTCTTGCTGGAGTTGTTTTAGCTTTTTCGAGTATTTTTGGAGCTATATTGGGAGCTATTCTGCAAACTATTGGTGGCAAGTGGGCTTTTTGGCCTGGCTTTATTCTTGGGATAATAATTTTTATCATTTATTTATACGAAAATATCTTTGGTGATGATAAAACGAAAAAATCACCTTCTTTGTTTGTAGCAAAACGCCGTATAAAATTGGTAAAACATTATTATTAATACCATCCTGGATGCCTTAAAAAATAAGACTTTCGCTGGTAGGAAAACCGCAAAATCGTCGTCGACCTCCGATAGTGCAAAAATCCCTGGGCAGCGACGACTTTTTTATATGTTTTTCCATTTATTCACTACGGGATATTCTTTACTAAAAGAAACCCAGAGTTTAGATACTCTCGCTAAATAAAGAGCCCCGAGTAAATTCAGGGCTTTTGGATCTTTGTCAGTTAAATTTCTCTAACCTTTGAAAAATAAGCAGTTTTCTTTTTAAGGGCGTGCAGATTGTACCTACATTTGAATTAGTGCAGGAATAACCCGGAAGCACGTTCCGGAGCATGGTTTACTTTAAAAATTTTATTAAATGATCCCGTAAATCTACAGGTATCACTACTATTTTTTCCCGGCGTCCAGATAGATTTGCTCTTCAGATAAACACCAGGGCTTTTGCCCAGAGTTTGCCGATGGTAGATTTCGGCTCATCCTTTTCCCAGTTATAGCCATCGTCTTTATTTGAGCCAATCTTTTTAGAAACTACTGTAATTCTTGCCCATCCGCCTTTTTCTACAAGGTATTTTAAAAGCTCTTTTTCCTGAGACTCTAAGTTTTCTAAAACCTTAGATAAATTCAAAGCATTTTTAAGATAAGGAGTAATTTGTCACTCCCGCTCGGGACGATAGCGAGCAGGTGCCAGATTGGTTCGATTAAAACGCCAGAGCGTATTAGATGTACATTTATCCGATAATACCGTTTCAATCCCAGATTGGTTCGATTAAAACTTGATGATCCTCTAATTCCATTTACCAACCAACTATGTTTCAATCCCAGATTGGTTCGATTAAAACTATCCCGGTTATGGTAGAAATTCCGGAGCCGACACCGTTTCAATCCCAGATTGGTTCGATTAAAACTAGTTCTTCTAATTTTTGGGTTGTTGTTTTAGTTAGTTTCAATCCCAGATTGGTTCGATTAAAACCAGCACCATCCACGAAATAAAACTTATCCTGGAAGGGTTTCAATCCCAGATTGGTTCGATTAAAACCGGGGGGAAACGGAAAAAACGGTCTCCTGCTAATGAGGTTTCAATCCCAGATTGGTTCGATTAAAACGAGTTAGTGCAACAACATAATTTATTACCGATTAAGGGTTTCAATCCCAGATTGGTTCGATTAAAACATCTATAGACATAATGACATTTTATATTTTGATGAGTTTCAATCCCAGATTGGTTCGATTAAAACTAAATATTAACACCATATTCATCTCTTCCAATAACTTGTTTCAATCCCAGATTGGTTCGATTAAAACCATTATCAACCTGGCTCAATAATTGAAACTGCTTATGTTTCAATCCCAGATTGGTTCGATTAAAACAGTGCTTTTATATCCGGTGCCTGGTCAGCACTCTTTGGTTTCAATCCCAGATTGGTTCGATTAAAACCCTGGTATATCGCCCTGGCCGCCAGGTAGAAAGCATGTTTCAATCCCAGATTGGTTCGATTAAAACGTGCGGTGAATACCGCATTGTACTCCACACTCTGGCGAGTTTCAATCCCAGATTGGTTCGATTAAAACACTTTTTCAGTGATGCCGTTTCCGCACACTTCGCAAGTTTCAATCCCAGATTGGTTCGATTAAAACTCTACTGCCACAGGTGCGGAGCAGAAGGAAATGCTTGTTTCAATCCCAGATTGGTTCGATTAAAACTTGAAGGAGTAGATTGGATTGCGGAAAACATTGATTGTTTCAATCCCAGATTGGTTCGATTAAAACCTTCAACTTCTCGCACGCCTTGTTCTATTAAAACTTGTTTCAATCCCAGATTGGTTCGATTAAAACCCATAATTAATTATAAAAGAAAAAGATTTTTAAAGAAAGAAGAAGTTTACATTTTTTATGTGAATTTTGGTTCATAATGGCAAATTTTTGATAAAAACTCATTTTTCAAAGATTAAGGGCTATTTTCAACCTTTCGTCGACCTCCCGGGATTTTGGGGGTAACCGCAGGTCGACGAAAAAATCTGTATAATTTTAATTTTAATAGTATATTTACTCATATTTACCTGACATATTTAAGTCATTTCAGCGTTTTATTCACGGTTTATGCAATTTTTTCGTCGACCTCAAGAGGTCACGTTCTTATTTTCACATAGTTTATAAAAAATACAATTTTATTTGACAATCTTAATTTAACGAAATCACCAGGGCATTAGACAAAAGCCTCCCGGGCTTGGTCAGGTACTTGCCGTTTACATAAAGGCCGCTGGAAGCTCCCCCATCAAGATTCATAGCATAATAAGCTCCAAGTTTTTGCATTATTAAAGCCAACTCTTTAACCGTTGCACTATTAACTGTTACCAGTAAAAGTTTATTGCTTTTGGTTACACCAATACCGCTTCTGGCAAAGGAACCATCTTTGATTTTATAATGGGTAAAATTTTCTTTAAGGGGGTCGGCAATTATTTTTCCTTCTTTCACTAAATAAGGTCCTGCTTCCAGTACGGCATGTGCTTTGCTCCAAAGGTCGTTTTCTTGGCTTTTCGGCTCTATCTTAAGGGTTACGTTACTGTTTAATAAATTACCCGGAGGATATAAACTGCCGGTATTTAAGACAAATCCTTGGGAAGGAATGGAAGTTTTACCGTAAACAATTCTAATAACCTTTTGCTTATCAACGACAATATTATACCCATCAGAATATAAAATTTCTTTTCCGCTTTCCGGAGTAAACAAAGTGTATCCCCGCCAGCCGGGTATACGTACCGGATTTAAAGTATGGACCGGGTAAATATACGGTAGCTCCGTCCCTTCTTCACTATAAGCTGAAAAAATCACACTAATATCCCATTTTACGTAGCCAAATATTACTTCATTACCGGGCAAAATACCTACCGAACAGCGTTCTCCATTGCCTTTTCGAATTAAACGACCGTCAATCATTAAATTTCCGTAGGGTTCTTTATAAGCATCATAGGCTGAAAAGAAGGTGCCATTTATCCCAATTAATCCTTTTTTTCTTTTAACCATCGACTCCAGGCTTTCCACCTGGCCAAGTTGGTTTTTGGCCAGTACCGTTTGCATCTTTAGTTTTTTGGTATTTAAATCGACAATTACACCTTTAACGGTAAAATTTTTATTATTGATTTTAAGTTTCTTTTCAAACACCTGATAACTATTTGCCCCTAAAGTTATCTGGGAAAATAAAATAATGCATACCAGTAAAATTGCCCCTAAAGCGATTTTTCTCTGTACCATTCTAAACCTCCTGCTCTCTTCTTAATTTGTCAGTTAAAACCCTGCACTCCTTGAAAATCAAGCACTTTTCTTGAACACTGGGGGCAAATTGTACCTACACATTGTTTATTTTAGCATTATCTCTAAAAGTTCTCAGAGAATCACCGCTATAACCGCAACTTTTTCCTTCCGTCCGGAAACCGTGGCTCTGCCAATGAACACCAGAGCTTTTGCCCAAAGTTTGCCTACAGTAGAAGTGGGCTCTTCTTTAGCCCAGTAAAAGCTGTCATCGTAGGGCGAACCAAGTGGTTCTAAAATTTTATAAGCCTTGAGCGAGTTTTTAGTTTCATAATAAACATATGCAAGGTTATTGCGCACCCAAACATTGTCATCGGCTTTAAAAGCTTTTTCAAAATACCCTCGAGCCGCTAAAATATCCCCTTTTTGTAATGAAGAAATTCCGGAATCCATAAATTTTTCAAAGTCACGATTGGTCATTGGCCCCATCCTTTACTTGCTGTTTTTCGCTTTTCACTTTTTTACCTTTCAAACTTGTAGCCCGGTAAAATTCTCCTTATTCTCGTTTTCGGCAACTATGCTCTTTTTCCTTCTTTTTTTAAAAAATTGACTTAAACCACCAAGATCCCGAGATACCTACAAAGATAAAACCTGCGGCTTAAAGCAACGTTTTAATTGTCATGGGGAAAAGCTAATAGCTTGGGTAGAGCCATTCATCCTAAGCACCCTAACAGTACGACATTAAAGGATAAATAAGATAATAGCTGTGTAAACTGCCAGATTTTAAAAACTTAATGTAGCTCATGCAGTAAAAGGAAGAAAATAGTAATGTAAGAAAATTTAAAATTTATGTAAAAAACTATAAAAGTGATTGTATATTTATAGATTTAATGTTATAAGTATTCAAAAGGCACACAACCTCCTTTTCCCCGGAGTATATTCTCCGGGTATTTTTTTCAGTTATTTCTATGATTTATTCCGAAAAATCGAGTTGCTAAGATTGAATACATTGGAACTCAAACTCATGAGCTTCCATGAACAGGATATTGTCGGTTATTTCATCCGAATAATTCCTTGTCCGCCACGGGTTTTTCCCAAAAGTGGTTGTGTCAGCTTTAATTACAATTGTTCCGGTCAGAAGCAAACATGCTATTAACAACAATGCTGTTATTTTTCGCATCTAAGTTAAAACCCGGCTTTAATAACCGGGTTTCCCTCCCTCCTTTCTATAATTCTTTAATCAAAATATTATCCAAATCTTTTACATAACCTTTTTTGGTTACGGTTTTGTAAGTTGCTACCTTTTTGTAGCGCGGCACTTTTTTGTATGCCGCTACTTTTTTGCCTTGACTTTTTTGTAATATTTCACGGTTACGTAGTATTTTTGGGTGACATAGGTTTTTACCTTTTCATCCCATTTAACTTCTTTCCAGCCGTAATATTTTTCGTCTTTGAGAAAGGTGTACGTTACTTTTTTCCCTTTCGGAAGTGTTGCTGCTTTTGTTTTGCTGTTTGGAGCGGTATACAAAGTGACTGTTCTGGTGGTGATGCCTTTTACATTGGTGTTTTTAATGGGAAGTGGGTTTTTGATGATTTCGGTTTCGTTCCAGTTTACCACTGTTACCGGCACGTAATCCAAAATATTTTTTTCGTCTACACCTTTAAATTTTACATAAGCATAATGGTCGTATTTGTCTTTCCACTCACCCATTATCACCGCTTTGCCGATTACTTTGTAGCTGCCATCTCTTTTTTCCGGGTTAAAAAGGTAGCAGTCCACGATAATGTATTTGCCGTTTTCCTGCAAAAACTTTAGCTTCTTGACATCATCAGGGTTATCAGTGGTTTTGGTCGGGTCCACTACCGCATATTTTATTCCTTTCCCCTGCAGTTCCGGTGGCAGGTCAATGGTAGGGATAACCCCCAGTTTGGGACTATTGCGGTCAATGTAGTTGGTTGCAATTTTACCGTTTTCAGGGTCATTAGGGTCAGGCACTTCTATCAACGCTTTATAATACGCCATTTCTTCCAGATCCCAGTAACCGTCCTGAATCCGTTTGTGCAGAAAATATACTTTTTCGCCGGTGGAAAACTGGAAATGAACGCTTTACCGAGTTTTTTGCAAGTGATAGTTTCCATCCCACAATGGTTCTATTAAAACAATCATTTTTAAAAATTCCGGCCTATCATCAGTAAGAGGTTTCCATCCCACAATGGTTCTATTAAAACTAGGAAAGCAAGTACGGCAAGGCTTACAAGAAAATGTTTCCATCCCACAATGGTTCTATTAAAACGCCAGCGGGTTCTTGAGACTACGCGAGGCCCGTATACGTTTCCATCCCACAATGGTTCTATTAAAACTTTTTGCCACGTAATTAACGTGTTGCCCGTTACAGTTTGTTTCCATCCCACAATGGTTCTATTAAAACCAAGCCAAATTTTTCGGCAATGTACTCCCATCCAATGTTTCCATCCCACAATGGTTCTATTAAAACCATCCTGAAAGCCTTAAAAAATAAGGCTTTCAAAGAGGTAAAAACCTTGAAATCGTCGTCGACCTCCGATAGTGCAAAAAAACCCAGGCAGCGACGACTTTTTTATTACTTTGCTTATATTATTCGCTTTTTTCCGATAATTTTCTGCTGTCTTTTTAAATATAATGTTTTTCTTGCATTAATGCTTTTTCTTTACCCGGAAGATTAAAGGTTTTTCCATTCCTTCAAAAATCGCCTGCATATTTTTATACATTTTCTTAATTTTCAATCCCGCCAGTTCTTCCAAAAAACGGTTTTCAGTGTAACCAAGATTTCTTTTATCGCAAAACTTGATTTTTCATCCTGGCTTAAAGCAAGTTCCGGAAAACATCCAACCAATAAATAACGGCTAAATTTTTTGACCCTACTGGCACTTTAAAACCGGAAATTCAGCCGTTAATTTCCGAAGCGGTTCTTTCCAGGTCATCCAGATACAAATTTTCAAGGTAATAATGGTTTTTTAGATCTATCGTTAATTTATCCCATAAATACAATCTTCTTTGCAATTCAATTGCGTATTCCCTCGTCAGCATACACTTAATCTCAGCAGTATGTAGCTCGTTATTAAACTCCTCCAACGTTTTCAGCCTTTTATCTTTACGGTCTGTGAGAAGCGCCAGGATTTTTCTGCCATGTTCCTGACAATTTTCTTCCAGATAAAACCTGATAGTATGGATAAGACCGGTAATAAGAAAATGCTCTTCAATTATTCCTTTTCCAGCATATTGCCTTAAATGAGCATAAAATTCCGCATTTAAATCCTTTAAATACTGTAAAGAGTGAAAATACTCTTCCTTATGCTTATTAAGTTTTAAAAGTTTTAGACCTCTCGCAATTCCCCCAATACTTCTTAAACACAGAGTCGTAAGCTCAATTCCATCAAAAACATACCGTTCCTTAGTTATTTCATTGATAAAAAGGTCATAGATGTGAATAAACTTATCAATCAATAAACCTTTCTGCAATTTATCCCGGAACTCCTCCCTAAACTCATCTTTGTGTAAAAGTGTTTCGCACAGGCTCTCCAAATCCAAATCAGAAAGTTCAAGATTGGTGTCATAAATTGATAGGATTAACTGATTAACATATCTGTTAAGCTGTGGTTTTAGTTTTTCAACATTTTCGCTATTTAAGTTTTTTATTAAATCTTTTAAACTCTTGTAAAACATAAACAACACCCCTTCCATGCCTCGAAAGACAGGCAATTTTATTCTTACAAATAAACCTTTAAACACATAAAGGCAAAAAACTAATTTTCTAAAGGAAACCGGTAATGCCCGACAATTCCCGGCAGCCACCATAAAAGTTCATCCGCTTCCCGGGGGTAAGGTCCGGCATTATGGATGAGATAAGGTACGCCGTCCGGACGCCGTCTATCGGAAATGATAGCTATATGCTGGGGATTCTTAAAAACCACGATATCCCCACCCTGCCACTCTTTTAAATTTTCCGGGTCGCCAGGAATAAGCTTTAAGGTAAGGCTCCGGGCGTGGCGGCGGAAGAAAACGTCTAAATTTGGTACCCGGCGAAAGTCGATGTTGGGATCGGGTTTGCCTCCTACCCGGGGGTAAGCTTCGGGATGTTCTTTTATGTCTTGATCGACCATCTCTTTTAAATCATACCCGGCGTTTTTAAAAGCCCGCCAGATGACATCGGTGCATACTCCTTCATTATCCGGCGGATAGCCCCCCTGGTAATAGGCACTTTTATAGCGGGGTTTCCGAGCGACTTCCAGTCGTGCTCCCTGGACGATGTCATCCAAATCATATAGGCCGTCGCCATCCTGGTCGTGACGGATAACTACTTTTTCGACTTTGACCTTCGGGCGAAAAGCTTCCTTTAACGTATAGTAAGAATACTTTAGGATAAAACCGTCCCGGTAGAAAATTGAAACACTTAAAGCCAGGAAAACTAAGATAATAAGCAAAAGTTTTTTGGACATTTTTAAAACCTTCCTGCTGGTAAATTTTACTAAAGGTTGTTGACTTTATTTGCAATTTAACATTAGAATAAAAACAAAGCAAAAGGAGACGGTTTTATTGCCGGAACTTATAAAATTAAATATTCAAGATTTGCTTGATAAAATCCTGCCGGTTTTAAAATCCTACCCCCAAATTGAAGCAGCTTATCTATTTGGCTCAGCCCTTGACCGGGTCCGGCCGGATAGTGATATTGACATTGCTTTACTTTTATCTCCCGACATAGATGTAGAAGATCTGGAAAGCTGGACTTTAGCCGAAGAAATTGGTCTTCATTTAACTCGTTTAGTTTGGCGAAGCTTTGATATATCCCTTTTAAATACTAAAGATTATCTATTTGCCATGAATGTTTTAACAAGTGGTAAGCTTATATATGTTAAAAACAATGATCTTTTGGGGGATTTTATCGAAAAGGTAAGTTTGCGTCACCGCATGTGGTACAATTATTACAAACGGGCTCTTCTGGAGGTTGTCGAAAATGACCGCAAATAAATATATCAATAATGATCGATATAGCCTTTCATATAAGTTCAAAAGCGTTTAATAAAGCACCTGTTGATGGCCGCGATGCTTTTACAACCTTAGCTCAAAACGGGGTACTAAAAGAGGAAAATCTTTTAACTTATTTAAAAATGATAGCTTTTAGAAATAAAATTGTCCACGGTTATCAAAGTATCGAAGATGAAAAAATTTTGGAAATTGCTAAGAATAATATTTCTGATTTTAATAATTTCATTAATGAAATATTAACTTTTATTAATAACTGAAAAATCCCGGGGTTTCCCCCGGGTTCTTTATTTTGGCTGGGTTAGCACCAAATACGCTATATAAGCTAAAATTCCGTACACTCCCAGAAAAAACAGCGTCGAAAGAATCTTTTGGCCCAGTTTAAATAAAACGAGACCAGCCAGCAAGAAAAGTAGGATCCCACCGCCGTAAAGCCTTGCTATCCCTTCTGCCCCGTATAAAAAATAAAACGAAAAAGGTAGCATTAAAACCAAACTTAAGATTAAATAGACAATCTTCTTTAAAATCATCCCGGCCAAAAGTACCGCCGCCCCCACTAAAACCAGGGGCCAACCAAAGATAGCCGGCATTAAGCTTGACAAGATGTCCATCTCCCCACCACCTTTAAAAAACTTGCCCAGCAGAACCGTAATTATTTAACCGGCAGAAATCAAACCTACTCCTGGGCAAAAACTTTTTGTAAATCAATTTCTACATCATCCCTAAAAATTCCAGGCTTTATCTTATCTTCCCGGGAATAAATCTCCGGTCGGCCGTAATAACCTTCTTGATTTAAACAATAGACCATCACTATCTCATCCAGGGGATGAACAATCCAGTATTCTTTTACCTTAAATTTTTCATATAATCTTAATTTGGTTATCAAATCCCGGGCAGCGCTTCCCGGTGAAATAATTTCTACTATTAAATCCGGCGCACCTATACAGCCTTTCTCATCAATTTTCTTTGGATCGCAAATAATACTTAGATCGGGCTGTACCACATTTTTTATTTCCTCCGGATTTTCTCTGTCCTCCGTCAGGCGCACATCAAAAGGAGCTAAAAATATCAAGCAACCTTTTAGATTTTGTTTCTTAAATTCATAAAATAAATTACCTAAAACCTGCTGGTGTCGAGCCGAGGGCGAAGGGGTCATGGCCACCAATTCCCCTTCGATAAGTTCCACCCTTTCCCCTTCCGGTAACAAAAGATAATCCCGGTAAGTATTAATATTTTTCGGCTCCCGTTCTAACATACCGCTCACCTGCCGCTTTCTTCTCACCATCATCCTACCATGATTTTACAGTAAAGTAAACGGTGCATTTTTTACTTACCCCCGACCACTTCCGACTTAACACCCTTTAATCCACCTGTTCTTTTAATATTTCCCCCGGAGGAATAGCAGCAATCTTCCGCTGGTTTAAAAACTTGGCAAAAAGCCAGGTGAGCAATAGCACGCCAAACACCAGCCCCCAGGTTTTAGGTTCGACTACCATGTTAAAGGAAAAATCGATGTCTTTGGTGGCACTGGCCATGAGATAAGCAAATAACCTGTAAAACAATGGTATTCCCAGGACAAAGCCCAGCAAGAATAGTAGATCGTTACTGCCCAGGATCATGAAATTGACCTCGTTGTTACTCCAGCCTAAAATTTTTAAAAGGCTTATTACCCGGCGATTTTCCTGGATAATCAAAGATGTTAGAACAAAGATTACAGCCAAAGCAAATAAGACGGCAACTACGCCCATGATACTTACCGAAGCCTGCAGGGGCTTAGCAAGATTTTCTAAAGCCTTTAAAAGATACTGCTTGTCAAAAGATGCTAAAAGTTTATCTTCGGATATATCTAACTTTTGCCGGCTCCAAAGGCCGTTATAGTAGTTTTCTGGATAACCCAGGAGGCGGTTTAAATCTTCCTGGCTTATAAAAATATAGTTGCCGGTAGTAATTTCCGCCACAGCAGTGATGTCTAATTTTAGTTTTTTCCCGCCCGCCGCCGTTTCCAATACAATTTGCTGTCCCGGCTCATAACCACTTTTCTCGGCTAAAGGCTTGGAAATAGCGATAGCCCCACCGCCAAGCTTTATTACCCCACCTTTATCTTTAAGATTCACCATTTGTGAGCCGTGTTTTATCCCGTAAATCTGGGCGTTTACTTTGGTACCGGAAATTTTCCCAGGAATCAAGGTAAAATCTTCTGCTCCCACCGGCAGCTTTTCTAAAGGAGCAGCTAAAAGATACTGGTACTGGAAGTTAAATACCTCTTTAAAACTTTGTTTTACCAACTGTTCAAGGGAATCTTTAGCCGCCAGGCCGTAAGTTAGTAAAAAGGTGGCAAAAGCAATTCCTGCGATTAAAATTATCCCCCGCGCCGCATTGATTGCTCCCTGTTTTAGAGCCATCCGGGCAAGGAAATTGGTCTTTTCGCCAATTTTCAGGAGGGGCTTTTTAAAGCGGCCCTTTTCCAAGCCTTTGATCAGCTCTAAAACCGGTCGCTTCAACATCCCCCTGAGGGCAAGGTAAGTCACCGGAAAAATAAATGCCGCCGGCAGCAGGAGTCCGGTAATTATTATTTGAGGCAGAAATTTAAAGCTTATTATGGGAATATTAAAATACGCGGCATAAAATTGGGCTAAAGGGATGGCCAGGCCTATCCCGGCAGCACACCCCAGAACAGACCCAAACAACCAGAGGTAAAAGGGAAAGCCAAAAAGCGCCCGTAAAACTTCCCCGGAAGTATAACCCAGTGCGAATAGGGCGCCGATTTCCTGCTGCATGGTGCCGATTTGCCGGCGTAAAACCGTAAAGAGAAGAACCGAAGCAACAACTAAAAGAAGGGTTGGAAACTGGGTAGCCATAATTTTGGCCCCTTTTAGTTTGGCATCTACATAATAAACCCGGGGATTTTCGGTGATCTTCTGCAGGGAGAGAAGAGACATACTGGCGCCAAGTTCCGAGACAAACTCATCGGTAATCTTTCCCCGCACCATGTAGTAGTGGTACGGCAACAGCCCTAATGTTTTTACTTCCTCCGTCGGCAGCACCGCAATGCCAAACTCGTTGGGGTCGTTTAAAAGGTCGGAATCGTTTTTAATAATGTAAATATAATCGGGCAGAGCCAAGCTCCCGGCAATTTTATAGCTTTTGCCCTTAAGAGTAATAGTATCGCCTATCTTTAAATTATTAGCTTTTAAAAACAACGGGTCAATATAAATGACCTGACCTGCTTCTTGGCGGGAAAGATACGGCAGGTTAACCCTCTGGCTTTTACTAAAAATCCTTAAAGTCTTCCCCTGCCACTCCACATCTTTTTGGAAGCGTTCTTCGATTGAAAGATTATACTTTTTCTCAAAATAACTTACATCCACCGGCCTTAAGGTAGAAAAATGAGCTGATTCCTGATAGTATTTTTCTTTAAAATCATGGTAGTTTTCGGTGATGTTCTCCATGGCCAGCTGCAAAGCCATGTAAGTCACCACAGCAATAAAAATCAAAAAAATCGTCCCCACGTACTGGGCTTTATTTTTGCGAATTATCCTCCCAGGAATTTTCCCGATTACCATTACCACTCGACCTCCCGGGCGGCAACCGGTGCAGGATTTTCGTTAAATCCCGTCACCTGACCGCTTCTCAAAGTTACCACGCCGTGGCACATCCGGGCGATCGCCTGGTTGTGGGTGATAATCATCACCGTTGCTCCGGTTTCCTTATTTACCCTTTCCAGAAGCTCCAACACCTTTTTGGCATTTTGATAATCTAACGCACCGGTGGGTTCATCGCAGAGAATCAGGGGAGGTCTTTTAATTACCGCCCGGGCGATGGCTACTCTCTGGGCTTCCCCTCCGGACAGTTCCAAAGGATATTTGTCTTTATGCTCCAGCATACCGACCAGCTCTAAAACCGTTTTTATGTCGGCAGGGGTAGCAGAAAGGTCCGCCGCTGCCTGGACGTTTTCGTAGACGGTTAGAGTATTGATGAGATTGTAGAACTGAAAGACAAAGCCTACCTTTTCTCTCCGGTAGCGGGTAAGTTTTTCCGGAGAATAAGAGCTGATTTCTTCCCCGTCTACCCAGATTTTCCCCCCATCGGGCCGGTCAATTCCGCCGATCAAATTAAACAAAGTGGATTTTCCCGAACCGGAAGGCCCTAAAACAGCGTAAATTTTTCCTTTTTCAAAGGATAAACTTACCCGATCTAAAGCCCGGACCTCCGCAGCTCCGGTTTTGTAAATTTTGGTTAAATCTTCGGTTTTAATGAACACATCCCCACCCCTTTTCGTCTGCGGCACACAGAAGTGCACCAATGTCACACCCGAACTTCCTTCTCGAAATTAATAAAATATAAATACTTTTCCTTTACCTTTTTTCCGGTAATTTCTTCCACCGCCCGGGCGTAAAGGTTAAGCTGACCGGCGTACTCTTTTAGCCGTTCATTTAAAATATCCCCGGTGACCCGGTCGGTTTTCCAGTCAACGATAAAAACCCCATCTTCTTCAAGAGCTAAAAGGTCAATTACCCCTCGCACCAGGACCTTTTCCGAAAAACCGGTAGCCTCCGGATAAATTTCACCGACCTTGACTCCAAGAGTAAAGGGAAATTCCCGGTAAATTTCCCGGGCTCTAAGGATTCGCTGGCCCAAGGGCGTAGCAAAAATCCGGGCAATTTTCGTAAAATCAAGCATTTTCATAGTTTCAGGGGGTAAAACCCCCTCCGCTACCAGCGCCTCCCCCTGGGCTTTAAGTCCGGAAGCGGATAGATCCCCTTGAAAATCAATCCGCCGCAAAAACTCGTGGTAAACAATTCCTGTCGTTACTCCGTCTTCAAAGAAAACTTCAGGTAAAAAGATTTCATCCTCATCTTCCAGAGAAATAACGTCATCAGTGCTAAAAACTTCTTTTAAATCGGAAACGCTCATCTTAGCGGGAAGCTCAGCAATTTTTAACCCGGGATAGTTAAACTCCAAACCCGCCCTAAATTGCCCGGTATACTCGGTTTCTTCGGTAAAAGGTGTATTTGTCAGGAGCTTAACCTTAAACCCTTCTGGAAGTTCCCATTGCTCTCCCTCAATTTTTTCCTGCTGCGGGTGAACTTCCACTTTAAGGCAATCGGGTAAATCGCTACCCTCCCTAAAAACTACCGGCCCAATCCAGTCCAGAAAGTTCCCTGCTCTGGCAATCTGACCATCGGACAGAGTTTCTTTGGATGCATCGGTTTGACTTTGCCAGCCGGCTACCTTCTTTTCCAGGTTTTTCACCGTACCCACCATGATAAGCTTTTCTCTGGCCCGGGTCAGGGCAACATACAAAATCCGCATTTCTTCCGCTAAAGTTTCCCGCCGCAACCGCTCACTTAAAATCTGGGAAGCTATGGAATGGCGCCGGATTCTTTTCTCCGGGTCAAAAAATTTAGGCCCAAAACCAAGGTCGCTGTGGAGAAAAACAGTGTTGCTGTAATCAAATTTAAACCGTTTCCCAAGGCCAACCACAAACACCACCGGAAACTCCAGCCCTTTGCTTTTATGAACGGACATTACCCGGACCACATCATCCGCCTCGCCAATTAATTTGGCCGGGGAAAAATCCTCCGATTCTGCCGCCTGGCATAAAAAGGTAAGAAAGTTGTAAATGCCCCCACCGTTAATTTCAGCAAAATCCCCGGCCAGGTCATGTAACAATTTTAAATTTGCCTGCCGCACTTCTCCGCCGGGGTAAGCTCCAAAAATCTCCGGTAAATTAGTTTTACGGTATATTTCATTCACAAGTTCTGCCAAACTAATTTGCCGGGACAGTTTCTGAAATTCAGCCAAAAGCTCTAAAAACTTTTGGCTTTTTACCGAAAGCTCATCCCCTCCCAGAGCTTTATTTTTAAGAGCATCATAGAGAAGGCCTTCGGGGTATTCCTTCCGAACCTGCCAGAGTTCATCGTAGGTTAAACCGGCAACCGGCGAGCATAACACCGCGGCTAAAGGAATATCCTGGCAGGGGTTATCAATTACCTTTAAAAAGCTGGTCATCAGCAAAATTTCCTTGGAATTTAAAAAGCTGCCGGCTCCTTCAACGTAAACAGGTATCCCCGCCCCGGTCAATTCCTCCTGCCAGATATCGGTGGAGCTTTTTAGGGAACGGGAAAGAATGACAACATCCCGGTACTGCAAAGGCCGAAATTCCTTAGTTTCCCGGTCAAAAACTTGAAAACCTTCTTCTTTGAGCTTTAAAATTTTTGCCGCTACCAGCCGGGCTTCCCGGTGGACCGCAGTTAAATCTTCCTCGGGTTCACCGTTTGAGTTATTTTCCTCTTCGGGTTTTCCTTCAATTAAGTGCAGTTCCGCAAAACAGTTAGCATTGGGAAGATAATCTGCCCCCTTTTTAAGAAAAGCTTTTTCATCATAAGAAAGCTCCGCTACCCTTTTTTTCATGATTTGCTTAAAGATAAAGTTTACGGTAGCGATAATTTCCTCGCGGCTTCTGAAATTCAGGCTTAACTCTACTTTCTTTTCGTCAGTAAAATCTTCATATTTCTTTAGAAAAATTTCCGGCCGGGCCCAGCGAAAACGGTAAATGCTTTGCTTTACATCGCCCACCAGGAAAAGATTTTGCCCATCTCTCGCTACATAAGTTAAAATCTCTTCCTGAAGGCCATTTATATCCTGGTACTCATCTACCAGTACTTCCACGTACTTTTCCCGGAGCTCCCGGTAAACTCCACTTTTTAAAATATCAAGAGCCCAGTGCTCTAAGTCGGAAAAGTCAGCAAAACCAAGTTTCTTTTTTTCCTCCTGATACTTCCGGGAAAATTCCAGGACTAACTTTACCAAAGGGTCAAGATAGGAGGTTAAGGTTTTTAACTCTTCCCGAAAATCACCTGCTTCCCAGGAAAAATAACGTTTTTTTATGGTTTCAAACTGCTCCTTTGCTTTATCCCGCAAGTCTTTTGCTTCGTCCTTGCCCCCAACTCCTCTTCCCCAGGAAAAGGTTCCAAATTTCACCTGATTTAAGTACTGCTTTGCCGCCTCGTACCCCTCATTTAGTTTCGCATACAGTCCCCGTACCTTTTCCATATCTTCTTCAAAGAGAGAGAAAGCCCTGTCCTGTCCATACTTTTCCGCTACCCTTTTAGCCCTTTCTAAAAGCTCTAAGATATACTCCAACCACATTTCGGTGCTACTTTTTATTTCCCGGTACCAGAAAGTATCTTCAAACCTTTCCCAGTCCCCGTTAAATAAATTTAATGAGTCCAAAAGCCACTTTTCAGGTTCGGGATTGGACCGGGAAAAACGGTAAAGGTTAAGGATTAGTTCTTTTAAGTTACGGTCATTTTTTTCATCGTTTAAATATTCCAACAGGACAAAAAGTTCCCGGTCCCCTTTTTCGTATCTCTCCTCCAAAATTTCCTCTAAGACTTTATTTTTTAGATAGGTTTCCCTGGGGCCTTCCAAAATCGCAAACCTGGTTTCATACCCAAATACCCGTCCGTATTTCCGGATAATTTTATGACAAAAGGAATGGAGGGTCGAAATATCGGCCACCGGCAACAGTTCTAACTGTTCTAAAATCCGTGAATTTCCCGGATCTTCATTTAAACGTTTTAAAAGCTCCGTCCCAAGACGCTCTTTCATCTCTCCCGCTGCTGCCTCGGTAAAGGTAACCACCAAAAGCCGGTCTATGTCTACCGGCGGTGTATCCGTCAATACCCGGGATAATACCCGCTCCACCAGAACCGAAGTTTTCCCGGCTCCTGCAGCAGCCGATACCAACAGGGCATTACCCCTGGAGGTGATAGCCCGCCTTTGTTCGGCTGTCCAGTTTTTCATCCCCCGCACCTCCCCCTGAAAGCGCCAGCAACACTTCGGGATCTTTTTTCCTGGGTATTACCCGGTATTGTTTTTCCTGTTCTTCCAAACGGCACACTTCAAGATAAGAACAATACCTGCAGCCGGTAGCATCTTTTAATTGATAGGGTATTGCCGAAAATTCTCCGGTGCTAATTTTAAAAATAGCTTCGGTAATAAGTTCCTTAATTTTGGTAAATAGAGCTTCCAGTTCCGCCGGAGTTAAAGCATTATCAATTCTGCCGTCTTTATAAGTTCGTAAATTTACCGTTTTAAACTTGTTGTTCTGGGCATAAAAGCTATCTAAATGTTTTAAACTTTCCTCATCCCTTAAGGCATAACCACTCAGGCGAAAATTTTTATAAACTTCTTCCCTTAACTCCTCCATCGTAAGACCTTCGGCCTTCTCATCTAACATGGGGTTTTGAAAGCGAAAATAAAAGGCTCCCGCAGGCACCAAATTTTCTCCAAAAAGTTCCTTATTTTCACTGGCCACTAAAAGATAAGTTAAAAGCTGAAGGTTAATCCCACCCACTACTTCGTCAAGGCTTAATGATATAGGGCCGGTTTTATAATCAATTATTCTAAGATAGGTCTTTCCCTCGTTCTCATAAACATCTATCCGGTCAATTTTACCGGCTAACGTATATTTCTCCCCGTTGACCTCAAAAACCGGGGATTTTAACCTTTCCTTTTCCCCAAAAGCTATTTCTTCTCCAAAGGGAGTAAATTTAGTAAATCCTTCGAAATATAAAAGAGCTTCAACAGCTTTAAATAACATAAGATACAGACGGTTTAAAAAGTACCTTCCCCGGCTTGAAGCCAGGAATTTTTCTCCGTATTCCTGCTGGGCTTTGGTAAAAGCTTGATAAACTAAGGTTTTTAAATCTTCTGCCAAAAGGGTTGAAAGCTTCTGCCCTTTTTCCCTTACCGTTTTTATTATCTCCGCTACTGCTCCGTGAAGAAGAGCACCGGTATCGGTTGCTTCCGGAGTAAAAATTTCTCGCTCTTCGGCTTTAATGAGGTATTTTAAAAAATATTTTAATGGACAGCTATAATAAGTTTCCAAACGCGAAACCGAAAGGGTTTTAGAAGGGAGAAATTCCTTAAAACCGGCATTTAACTTTATTTTGCCAGGATTGGTGGCAAAAGCCCGGGCAATTTTTGTTATAAGCTCCGGCTTACTTAGCAGTAAAGCATTAAAAGCTCCCTGAGCAATAAAAGGCAGCTCCCCGTTCTTTTTTACCTTTACCATTTCTCTGGAAAGAAGTCCTGTTAAAGCCTGAAGGGTAGTTTCATTACCGTAAGATCCTTCCTCCGATTTTAAATTGGGAAAAGCTTTCTTTAGCCAGTCTACTAAAAGCGCCGGAGTAAAACTTTCACCGGTAAGACTTACCCTGGGATAAGAAACATAAACCCTTTCCCGGGCCCGGGTCAGCGCTAAAAATACGTGAAAATTATCCTCCTTAAGCCGCTGGCGGATTAGCGGTGAAAGTTCCAAACCAACCTTTTTAAGCTTGGCCCGTTCTTCCTCGGTAA
Source organism: Carboxydothermus pertinax (assembly GCF_001950255.1). Lineage (NCBI taxonomy): Bacteria > Bacillati > Bacillota > Clostridia > Thermoanaerobacterales > Thermoanaerobacteraceae > Carboxydothermus > Carboxydothermus pertinax. Next base: position 1,770 of record NZ_BDJK01000027.1, on the reverse strand, counting down.
AAATTAGCCCCGCTGCCGGCGGTGAAGGAAATTTCCCTTCCACCGCTCCCAAAATAATTACCGCCCTGGCTTCAGCGGTCCAGTAACGTTTGCTGCTCCCTGCCCGCACCTGGTCCAAACCTTTGGGAATCGTTTTTAGAGAAAGTTTTGCCAGGTATGCTAAAAGTTCTTCCGCAAAGGCAGTGGGATTTAAACTTTCAGCGCCAAAAACTTCTTCTATCTCGGTTAGTAAATTCGTAAAGGCCTGCCAGAACCGCTCGCCCTTTTCATCGGAAATTCTCCGGGGAACACCAATTTTTAATAAAAGTTGTTTTAAACTCTGGCTAAACTCCCGATAAGTGTTAATTAAAGGTAGTTTTTGCGAAAAAGAAATGATTTCCTCAAAACCTTTCTCCCAGCTCTCCCAGTACAATGAATTGGGGTCCTCCCAGGCCTCTTTCAAAACTAATTTTTCACCATCCAATCCCCGGCTTAAAAGGTAATTTTCCAGAGCAAAAACTTCATCGGCGGTTAAATTTAATAGGCCGGATTTTAGACAATCGATAGCCGCTTCCCGGTTAAACTCCCCAAACACTCCTTTTAACAGGAAATAAAGTCCGTGGTGGTCAAAAGCAAGGCCTTTATCTACATATACCGGCAAACCGTATTCGTTAAAAACAGTTTTGATATTGGAAATATAGTAGCCATCTTCCGGTATTAATACCAGGATATCGGAAAGTTTATACCCCTTAAATTTGGCAAGATAGCGGATGATCCGGGCCGCTTTTTCCATTTCTTCTAAGGGGTTGGCAGCAGCAATTAAACTTAAATTTTCTAAAGACCCGGAGTAAGGATCAGGAAGAAGCGGGTAATAATTCTGGACCAGGTGAAGAAGTTCTGAAGCTCGATAACGTTCAATTTTTTCCAGTTTTAGCTCTTTTACTTTTATACCTAAATTTAAAGCCTCGGTATAAAGCCTATTAAATATCCCCGGATCGTATTCTGTAGGCAAAGTTACGGTAACTTCGGCGCAGGTTTTTAAAAGGGTTTTAATAACTTCTAACTCCAAAGGTGTAAAAGTATAAAAACCGTCAATAAACACTTTTGCCCCCGCTAAGAACTTGCTCTTAGGGGCATATTCCAAAAACTTTTCTAAAAGTCCCTCGCTGGTATACTCTTCCCCAAATTTTTCTAAGTACAACTTGTATAACAGGTAAACATCTTTTAATTTTTGCTGTAGCATCCAATCCTCTATTTTAGAAGACGCTTTTTCTAAATTCTCCGGTTTTACCCGGTAACGCCGAAACTCTTTAAATAACTTTAAAAGGTCTTCGATAAACCCGGGATTATCCGCAGCTTTTTGTAAAATTTGTAGTTTTCCCTTATTTTCCTGTAAAATCTTTTTCAATGTATGCTGATAAACAAATTCGGAAGAGTTTTTAAAGAAAGCTTTAAACTCCCGGACAACATTTAAAGCAAGTCGATTAAAACTTAACACCTGCAGGCGAAAGCTCCCGGGCAAATCCTCCCGGGTGTTTAAGAGGTACTCGTTTTCAAAAGTAGCACTCTCCGGCACTATATACAGCACCATAGGTCCCAGCGGTGCATCTTTTAAAGCTTTGACTATCTCTTCCCGGCAGTACCGGCTTTTGCCGGAACCCACCGGCCCCCTTACTATCGTAAGCACAATGATCCCTCCAGGGACGGTTCGAGAGGACTGAAAAAGTAACATTTTTTAGGCGCAAATTGGCTTTTTATAGCTGTAAAATCTTCCTTTAAACAAATATTTAT
>NZ_BDJK01000026.1 GCF_001950255.1 Carboxydothermus pertinax | reverse complement strand
TTAATACGAAAAATGCAGTTTATTTAAAGGTGAAGCGGGAAAATTTAAACCGGAGCTACCGAACGGTTACAGTGCGATTTAGCAGTTACGATGTAGAGCGGATAAATCGTTACTTAATGGAAAAGAAGATAAGCCAGTCGGAACTGTTGAGGAAAATAGTAAGCAAAAAAGAATTAAGCTATACGGT
>NZ_BDJK01000025.1 GCF_001950255.1 Carboxydothermus pertinax | reverse complement strand
AATCTTTTACCGTCAGGTTTTCAAGGTTTTGCATAAGTGATCATCTCCTTAGTGGTATTATTTACCACTTACACAAAACCTTAAACATTCTCGATTGTACTGATTGCGGTTTTTTTTATTTCAACATCTGCGACCTTCTATAAAAGCTATACTTCGGAGTTACCTTCTGCTTATCAATTGTGGATAGGCTACGAAAATACCAATTTTAACTTTATAAAATATTTATATTATCTATTTTTCCTTACTCTACCTGCCAGCATAGCATTTGCGGATACTTTTTTGGAAGATAAAAAAGGGCATGTTCTTAACTTTATCATAACGCGCTGTAATAAAAGTTTGTATATCCTGAGTAAAGGTATCGTAGTCTTTTTTTCAGGCTTTATAGTAATTTTTTTGCCGTTATTGATACATCAGCTTCTATGCATAGCCGCTTTACCTTTATATACCGCTTCCGAAGTAATTGTTGGAAACCCTACCTATGATAGATATTATCTTACGAAGCTTTATTTTCAAGGACTACACGCTGTAAATCCGTATTTACATAACCTCTTATATATTTTTTTAGATGGCCTTTTTGGTGGCACGATTGCAGTTTTTGCCTATTCCCTATCGTTTTTAAAAAATGTAAATAGGTATATAGTTATGATTTTACCTACTGTCCTCTTTTTTACAGAAAACTTTTTATTTGCTCTACTTGGAATGGCAAATTATTCCCTGAGTTATTATTTATATGCTACTACCGGCATAAAAGGATTGGATTATAAGGTGTTTACATACTCTTTAGCAGCTTTGCTAATAGTAAGTTTATTGATTATTATATTATCTTCCAACATAGAAAAGGATGAGATTTAAAGTGCAGTTAGAGAAAATATTGTCAATAGGTGGAAAAAGACGGATAATAGGATACCTAATGGTATTAGCTTTTAATATACAAATAGCAATACTTGCGGCTAAACAAATGGAATCAATAAATAATCTCCATATAAATGATATTTATATCCTCTTTTCCCGTTTGATTTATTTTGCCCTGTATTACATACCGATTTTTCTTACAATCATAAGCGTTGAAGATATATTAAATGATTATCTGATATTAACAAGATTAAAGGATCTTAATATATGGTGGAAAAAAAAGTTTAAACTTCTTTCATTAGATACAGGATTGTACGTTATCTTTCTTGAGCTACCGATAATTGTAACGGCAATAATATATATTGGAGTACCGCAAATTTTGGAAGCAAAAACCCTTGTATTTATGGCAGCTGCTGATTTTATTATAAAATACCTGATTTTTTTGATAATAGGGATTATTTATAATATATCGTCCTTTGTAAGTAAAAGGCAGTATATAGGTTTCGTTGCTGGTTTTTTTGCAGGTGGTTTTGATTATATCTTGCAACTTTGTAATTTAGATAGATATGCAATGACCATTACGGGAATGTTACTAAAGTTTTTTATTTCTTCAGATTTACCCACCGGGAAGTTTTTATCTTTAGCGATAGTATACTGTTTCTATTTGGTGTTTTTATCTCTGTTTTTATTCCTTGTAAGCAGGGAAATCTTAAGGAAAATCGATGTAGGTAGAGGTGATTTCAAATTAAAAAGATGACTTTATTTCTTCTTACCGTAGTCATAATTGGGGTTTTATCTTCTTTATTTGGGCTTAATTACATAAAAACCTTCGGGGAAGGGTATTCGGTAGAGTTATTAACAATATTTACCAATAACTTTTTACCTTTCCCTAAAGAAAAAATAACTTTTGTGTTTCCGATGTTTATTATCTATATTGCTCCCAAGTTATTTGCCCTTTTTGGTTTGGGGGATTTTTTCTATAAAGATTTTAGAATATGTTCTGTTTATGTTTTTACAAGGAAGGACAATAGGGTAAATTGGTTTATGAATAAATTATTTAAGATGTTAGAATACCTGCTATTGTATTATGCCGGTATTACTGCTGTTGTTGTAATGGTTGGCCTCGTTAATAATTTACCCATACTGTCAGTGGAGCATCTTTTAATGATATTTGCTGCAACTGTTGTTCTTAATGTGATGGCCACCTTAGTGTTTGTTTTACTGACTAACATCTTATCTTTGTATATAGGCGCTGAAATGTCTCTGGCCTTAACTTTGCTTATCTATGCCTTTTTGCATCTTCCGGCCTTTGTTAAACTAAACAGCCAACTGCAAAATTTATTAAAAAAACTCGACCCTGTACTGCAACCGGTGCTACCGTGGCATGATGACAGCTTTCTGCAAAAATATCTTAAACTTTTAGATATGCCAGCATTATCAGGATTTAGCGTCTGGTGGTCATTACTTATATTAGGAGTATATCTGGTTTTGGTAATTTTAGCAGGGATCAGAGTTATAAAAACAGTGGAGATAACCGATAAGATTTAAAATATTAAAATTGGGGTGGTGGATCAAGATGAAGGCGGTAGAAATACAACATTTGACTAAAATAATCGGTGGGCGGACGGTATTGGATGATATAACCCTTGAGCTTGAAAGGGGAAAAATATATGGTTTTTTTGGCAGAAATGGTTCCGGGAAAACCATGTTGTTTAGAGCTATCTGCGGTTTAATAAGACCTACTCGTGGTGAAGTTAGAGTATTTGGCAAGAAAATTGGTTTGGATATTTCATTTCCCGAAAGCTTAGGTTTGATAATAGAAAACGTGGGATTTTGGGATCAGTGGACGGGATTTCAAAATTTAAAATTTTTAGCCTCGATAAAAAATATCATTAAAGATGAAGATATTAGAACTGCTATAAAAAGGGTAGGATTTGATCCGGATGATAAACGGCCTTATAAAAAATACTCTCTGGGGATGAAGCAGCGGCTGGGGATAGCCCAGGCGATAATGGAAAAGCCTCAACTTCTTGTCCTGGATGAGCCTACTAACTCTCTCGACGAAGAGGGTGTTAATCTTATTAGAAATATCTTGCTGGAGGAGAAAGAGAGGGGAGCGACAATACTCATCGCAAGTCATATCAAAGAAGACATCGACTTACTTTGCGATGAGAAGTTCAGGGTAGAAGCCGGAAAAGTATATCCAGCAGGGAGTGTTATTAAAGATGAATAAAAGCTCTATTTTAATTATGTCCTTAGCCGTTGTTATAGCGTTAATTACCGCCGGTGTAGTCCGAGCTTCTTATGTCGATACTGATAAAATTAGTCCGGATAATTTAGAAAAGTATGAAATAATTAGTTTAGGAGGTATTAATGAAGGCAATCTTTCCTTTTCCGACCTGGTAAACGATTCCGAAGTTATAGTTAAAGGAATAGCTTTAGCCGAAAGGAATTACCTCCACGCTGCCAGCCTGGCATCATTTAAAGTGGTTTCCGTATACAAAGGAGATCGTAGTTTAAAAGACAAAACTATCTATATTTTTGAACCATCTTTTTTTAACTTTAAATATAAGACGTTTTATATTTACAACGGATATAATTTTATGAAAAATGGGGATAAATATATCTTATTTCTAAAAAAATGGCCGTACAACAGATACGTGAGATATAACCCCTTTTACAGAAATAAGGACCTATATCTGCTATCCCATAATAGTGGCATTGATAAATACAGCGTAAACAATGTTTTATTTGATAAATTTGTGTCCGAGGAGCAAAAGTATTATGGACAAATAAAACAATATGAATTTATTGCCTACAGCAAGGAGGAAGTAGATAAATACAATGAGATTAAAAGGAAAGTTTTATCCAATTTTTTGAATTAAAACTTAAAATCATGTTTAAGATTAAAATTTCTTGTCCTGCTTTTTCAAGCAGGCTTTTTTCTTTTTAGAGGAATTTTAGAAAATATGCCGAATAAGAAACAAAAATGGCAAAAGGGGAATTTGAATGCTTTCTAAAGTACATACGATTGCCTTAAACGGCATTAATGGAGAAATAGTAGAGGTGGAGGTAGACATTAACCGCGGGCTTCCGGGGATGGAGGTAGTGGGTCTTCCCGATACCGCCGTCAAAGAAGCCCGGGAACGGGTAAAATCGGCGATAAAAAATTCGGGATTTGATTTTCCGATAGCCCGGATTACCATTAACCTTGCCCCGGCCGACTTAAAAAAAGAAGGCTCCCACTTTGATTTGCCGATAGCTCTCGGGATTTTAGCGGCCAGCGAACAGCTAAACGCTGACCTGTCACCCTACATCTTTTTAGGAGAGCTTTCTTTGGAAGGACAGGTGCGGGAGGTAGATGGGGTTCTACCTTCGGTTTTAGCGGTAAGAGGAAAGGTTCCTAAAGCGGTGGTACCGTACAATAACCGGATGGAAGGGGCGCTGGTTTCCGGGGTTGAGGTTTACGGGGTAAAGAGCTTAAGAGAAATAGTAGCCTTTTTATCGGGAGAAGAAGAGCTTAAACCGGAAAAGCCTCTTGATATTACCGAAATTGTCCGGGAAAAACCCGATGAAGAGCTGGACTTTGCCGATGTGGCAGGACAGGCGGTAGCGAAAAGGGCTCTGAAAATTGCTGCGGCGGGGAATCATAATTGTCTGATGTTATGACCCCATGTCAGTATAAGTTTAATACGAAAAATGCAGTTTATTTAAAGGTGAAGCGGGAAAATTTAAACCGGAGCTACCGAACGGTTACAGTGCGATTTAGCAGTTACGATGTAGAGCGGATAAATCGTTACTTAATGGAAAAGAAGATAAGCCAGTCGGAACTGTTGAGGAAAATAGTAAGCAAAAAAGAATTAAGCTATACGGTGAAGAAATCCTCTGGTAGCAGGGTAGTTTTAGATGCCATGTAAACATTTAGTGTCGAAGATAGGCTTTTCAAAATGATTGAGAGCAGGTCAAAAAAAATTAAACATACCAACAACAAGACTTATAAGAGAATTAATTCTGTCCGGTATAAAAGAATGGATATAAAAGAAAAACGGTACTTGTTTTGTGTGTAATTAATATGTTTCATGGGATTGCAATAATCAGCTTTTGCGATGCCATGTAAAAGGGAGCACATCTGTAGCGTATGTATCAGAAAAATCTTGTCATAATTGACAAAATATTTTAAAAATTGTCTTGACAAAAAAAATGTGCAGTATAGTAATAAAAGGGAATGCATTCCTGAAAATGGGATATAAGGGAGGTGAATTATTAATGTTAATGGAAGAAATTAAATTAGTAGATGCTCCTTCTGATGCCCAATTTTGGGGTGGAGTAGCAATTGGCACAGCTGCAACAGTTTTTATAGGCTGGCTGGTTTTGTGCTGACAAACAGATTTAACATTTTAAATTAAAAGGTGGTGAAAAATGATGTTGATGCAAGAAATTAGTTTAATAGAAGCACCAGTCTCAGATTTTTCCGCAGGTTTAGCTACGGGAATTGGATTTGGTCTTGCTATATTAGGCTTTATGGTAGCAGCAGGGTGCTGAAGTTGGTCGTACCCAGAAAGGTTCTATTTGGAACTTTTCTGGGTACAATATATAGCTGAATCGAGGGAGGATATAAATCGGTGGAATATTATAAAATTAAAGAGGAACTACAGTTTTTTGATGTTGGGAGAGACATATTTCATGTTTATGATCCAATAACAAATAGGCATTTTAAAATTGGAAAACAAGAAGCTACATGGTTAAAATTACTCGATGGTAAAAATTCTAAAGAGGATTTGAAAAAGTTTATTCCAGAAGAAGTGTTGGATCAATTTTTATTGAATGCTGAAAAATTAGGATTGTTAGAAAACAAAAATAAAAGATATAAATTAAAACCAAATATTTTTAAAATTAAATTTAGAATTTTAAATCCCAATAAAATTTTAAATAAGATGAGTAATTTTGGTATTTATTATAGAAAGTTTTTAAATTTATCCTCAATACCTTTTCTTATATTTAATATACTATTTATAACATATAATTTCAATGATCTATTATTGTATTTGTCAAACGCACATTTGACTTCCAATTTTATTTGTTTTTATTTAGTAATAATGCTACTCAATGGATTTTTTCATGAATTTAGTCATGCACTTGTAGCAAAATCATACGGTGTTAATGTTGTATCAATGGGTATAATGCTTTTATATTTTCAACCAACATTTTATACTGATATAACTGGAATTAACTTTTTAAATAAAAAAAATGAAAGAATAAATGTGTTTATTGCAGGAGTTATGGCTAATAATATTCTGATGGCAATAGCTTTGATAATATTCCACTATATTAAACATATATTTCAAGGTGCTAGCTTATATATATTGTATTTTGCTATAATTAATTGTCTATTGATAATAATTAATTTAATTCCTTTTATCGAATTTGATGGATATTATATTTTAAGTAATCTTTTTGAAGAAGGAGACATTAAAACTACCGTAAATTATCACATACGAAGTTTATTGGAAGAAAGGATAAGTAAAAATCTTAGATTAGAATACTTATTTTATTTTGTACTGTCGAAATTATTTACTATATCTATTTTGATATTAGCAGTTTTGGTAATGAGGAGATATGTTATAACTATAATTGATGCCTCCTATATTTTGTTTGCTAATTATATATTTTTGGCTGTGTTAATTGTTATTTTCATTTACTACAATAGTAAGGAATTTTTTGGGGGAAAATATAATGAATAATCCAGAGGAGTTTAGGTATTTTTTAAATCCTTATATTCTCATATATGAGGTTGATGATGATTTTGTTTTGAATTCTCTTGATGAAAGTAAGTTAATTTTAAAGAAAAATGAAAAGAATAAAGAGTTAATTAATTTTCTAACTACCACAGATTCATTCAAAATTAGTGATTTAAAAAGTTATATAAGCGATTATGAAATACAAAAGATGTTAAATTTTAAAATTATATTAAGTGGTAATAGACCTAAAATATTAGGAAAATATGCAAGGCAAGAAGGTTTTTTTTCTCTTATTTCGAATGATTTTAGCAAGTATATGGATAAATTAAATAAGGCAAATATATTAATCTTGGGTGCTGGCGCAATTGGTACACATGTTTTGTGGAATTTGGTGGCAATGGGAATTAAAAAAATAACTGTTGTAGATTTTGATGTAGTAGAAGAAAGTAATTTGAATAGACAATTGTTTTATTGCTACGACGATATAGGAAAATATAAAGTCGAAGTATTAGCTGAAAAAATAAAAAAGCTTGATCCTCAGGTTGAATTAATTATTTATAAAGAAAAAATATCTTCGGTTCAAGATATAGAAAAATATATTGCAAATAAAACATTGGTAATTAAATCTTTTGATACACCAGAAAATGCTACAGAATGGGTGAATGAGGTATGTGTAAAATATAAGATACCTTATATTTCAGGTGGTTTTTTAGAGTATAAGGGTATAATTGGACCAATCTATATACCAGGCAAAACTATTTGTGCTGCGTGTTTAGGATTTAGGAACATTAAAATTAAAAAAGGTATTGGACCATCATTTGCTCCTTTAACTACGATAGTATCTTCAAGAATTGCTATGTTTGCGTTCAAAATAATTGTTTACGATTATCTCGATGAACTAATAAATAAAGTGTTTATTTATGATATGAAAAGAGAAAGTTGGCAAGTAGTTACAGTTAATAGCCAAAGCAAATGTAGGATATGCGGTTATGATCCTACATTGGAGAGAAAATCGATTAGTAAAAAGTACATTAATATTGTTAATATTTTAAGGATTATTGTTTCTTTAACTGCAATATTCAATGTGGTAATGTATATTAAATTTAATTGGCGTTTTGTATCTATTTTTTCCTTAATTATATTTATAGGTTCTTTATTTGTTATAAGATTTATATTTAGAGAAAGTGATAGCAAGATTCAAAAAGAATTATTTAATATAAGTTGTATTTATTCTATTTCAGCATTATGGGGTTATGTGCTTGAAAATATTAATATAAACTTAAATTTAAATCTAAATTATTTTTTTGATTTTTTACAAACCGTATCAATATTCATTATTCAATTATGTATTTCAATAACAATCTTATTTATTTTCCTTCATATGTTAATGGCTATAATAAAAAATATTAAAATATTAGAAAATAGAGATGTGCAAAATTAGTTAAAACTATCAAAAGCAAAAACCAGAATATGTATGATATGCAATATGCAGTGTTTAAAACTCTCAACCAAACCTAAAGTAATAAAAGAAGTAATCAAATAATCTTGGGAAAAGTTATTAATAAAGCGGCGGAAAGTCCAGCAAGAAGGGATAGATTTAGTAAATCAAAGCCACAGAAATAAGCGATAATAAGGTTATTACGGAGGTAGTCTACAAGGTTAGTAATTTCGCCAAATTGTTTAGCCTCCATAACTATACCTGTATAACTATAAAAGCTCTAAACATTGCATGATGAAAATAACTTTTTCGACTGGAGCCGGAAGAATGAGATTCAAGTATTGGAGAGAGCAAGGTTTTTAAATATAGAAGAATAAAAATCAATTTTAGATTGGAAAGTAAAGATTTCAGGGATATTCAAGAGTAATTGAAGCTGGTACACGTGGAATTTCCTCCTTATAAATATTTTATGGTGTATATATAATAATTCGACTAATAAGAGTGGAAATTCTATGTAAAGGTTAAAAATTTAAGAGTGATAGCAAAAAAGTGCATTTTGGGAATGACTTAAATTAAGGCTTTCAAATTAAGCACAAGCTTATTATAAAATAGATTGGGGATGAATATTTATGAAAAAGTTAAATTTGTTAGTTATTGTAATTGGTTCTCTTATTGCAACTACAGCTTCATTATCTGATCGCATTTCAAAAGCTATTGGAGTAAGGCAGGATATAGTTATATATTTTGATATTTTGTTATTTTTATTTGCTATATTTTTACTTGTATTAAATAAAAGACAAAATAAGAGGGATTAAGGGTTCTGCCAAGACTAAAACAAGAGAAATAAGGAGGTGTAGACTTTGATAGAAGTCTATGGTTTAACTAAAGTGTTTAAAAACATAAGAGCAGTAGACAATTTAAGTTTTATAGCAGAAGAAGGAGAAATATACGGGCTTTTGGGTGAAAATGGTGCTGGCAAAACCACAACTTTAAGGATGCTTGCGACAATGCTTAAGCCTGCAAGTGGAATAGCAGTTATAAATGGAAAAGACTTAATAAAAGAACCGGAAGAGATAAGAAAAGAGGTAGGGATACTTTTTGGAGGAGAAAGCGGTTTATATGACAGGCTTACTGCAAGGGAAAATATACTTTATTTTGCAGAACTTCACGATATGGACAAAAAGGAGGCAAATAAAAAAATTGATATATTGGCACAAAAATTTGATATGACTGAATTTATTGATAGACCAGCAGCGAAGCTTTCAAAAGGGATGAAGCAAAAGGTGTCAATTGTGAGGTCAATAATACATGACCCTAAAGTGATGCTTTTTGATGAGCCAACATCAGGCCTGGATGTAGGTTCAGTAAGAGAAGTACACGATTTTATAAGGTTTTGCAAAGAAGAAGGAAAAACAATTATTTTCTCAAGCCACAGCATGTCAGAGGTAGAAAAGCTCTGTGACAAGATAGGTATAATACATAAAGGAAAACTTATAGAGGAAGGAACTATTGAAGATTTAAAGAAGAAATACAAAACAGACAATCTTGAAGAATTATTTATGGAATTGGTAGGTGAGAAAATTGAAGTTTAAGCATGTATACATAGTTTTGAAAAAAGAATTAAAGGACATTTTTAGAGATAAAAAGACATGGATTGTCACAATTTTACTTCCTGCCTTGTTTATTCCTATAATGATGTACATAGTTATAGGTGGAGCAGAAAGCATATCAGAGCAAAAAATTAGCGATATAAAGATAGCAGTTATAGATAAAGGGAATAATCAAAAATTTGTAAATTATTTAAAATCAACAGGAATAAGCATAATAACGGATCTGCAAAATACAAAAGAAAGTCTTGAAAAAGGTGATATAAAGGCAATTCTTATTATACCCTCTGACTTTGGTAAAAATATAGAAGAGGGCAAGAACGCTGATTTAATAATTCAGGTAGATATGGCAAATATAAAATCTTCAAATGCAGAGAGTATGATAAGAGGCATTATAAAAGAATATTCTAATAATATTGTAAAAGAAAGACTTATGGCAAAGGGGATAGACCCTAAAATACTTGAGCCAATTGCAGTAAAGACAGAAAACATAGCTTCACAGAGTAAAATGGCAGGGTCTTTTTTAGCATTCATTGTACCAATGTTATTGACTTTATGGACAGCGACAGGAGGTATAGGGGCTGCTGTAGATTTGGCTGCAGGTGAGAAAGAAAGAGGGACTCTAGAACCTTTGCTTACGACTTCTGCATCAAGACTTTCAATAATGGCGGGGAAATACTTGGCTGTAACATCTATGGCGCTTCTCAGTGCTGTTGCTTCACTTTTGGGACTTTTCGCATCTTTTGCTTTTAACAAAGACATGGCATCTTTAAATGCCGATTTTAAAATGAGCGTAACAGCAATAATTGTCATGTTTGTGACTGCCTTTTTCACAGCTTCAATGTTTGCAGCGTTAGAACTAGCATTAAGCGCTTATGCAAAATCTTTTAAAGAAGGTCAGACATATATTTCACCAGTAGTATTTATTGCAATAATTCCCGCATATTTGGTGATGTATAAAATGCCAAACGAAATACCTCTTTCTTATTTTGCGATACCTGTATTTGGCACTATCTCAATTTTTAGAGAATTGCTTTATGGAATTATTAATATGACACATATAAGTATATTTGTTTTTTCATCAATAATATATGTGGGTATTAGTGTATATTTGGCAGCTTTGATGTTTAAGCAGGAATGGGCACTATTTAGAGTATGAAAATCTTTTATAATTAGCAAATGTAGGTAAAACAAACGCTGACGCTGTGACGCTGGGGACGGTTCGAGACCCCTGAAAAAAGTATTATAAAAAATAGAAAATGTAGAATAAAATAACAATAGCCCCTAAATTTATGATATAATTTAT
>NZ_BDJK01000024.1 GCF_001950255.1 Carboxydothermus pertinax | reverse complement strand
TTATCTTAATTACCTCTTCGATATCTCTTCCTTGCCCTGGGATTATTTGCCCCGAAATTTAAAGCTTTTGAACGAAACTATGGCCTATTACCTTTTTTAATTACCATAAAACTCCCGAACGCGAAACTTAACCCCTAGCCTTTCGGCAACTTTTCTGGCCTCGGTCACATCCACTCCTTTCCAGCGCACTATAGTTACAATCACTTCTGGTATATATTTTTTACTTTCGGTAATAAAATTTAACACTTCCTGATAAGCCTCTTCTCCATAACGAGAACGGCTTACCGCTTGGTAGGTTTTGGCATCGGGAGCATTTAAACTTATGGAGATTACATCAATAAGCCCTTTTAAGTCAGGAAGTATATTTCGGCCGTGATAGCGATTGGCAAGACCATTGGTATTTATTCTTATTTTCTTCACTCCGATACTTTTTAACCATCGAGCCACTGCCACCACTTCATTTATTTTAATAAGCGGCTCACCATAGCCGCAAAATACTACTTCTTCGTATTTCAGAGGGTCTTTTTTCTGTAAAGCTTCAATAATTTCCTGAGTAGTTGGCTCATGGTCCAGCCAAAGGTCATAGCCCACTCCTTTTTCCGTTTTTCTAATACAAAAAACACAGGAATTGGTACAGCGATTAGTCACATTAACATAAAGGCTATTACCAATCTCATAAGCTACTTCAGCCATTTTCTTCACCTCAACTGTTCTTAATGATTAAAAGAGTTCATATTTTATTGGTAAAAGGAATTTTAAAGGAGGAATTTTCTATGAATGCCCGGGCATTATTCTGGGGCTTCATTATTGCCCTGGGAACACTTTTAGTTTTTGGTACTATTTTTGCTGTTATTTTTTACTATTTTACCACTAACTTTACCTGGTGGACAATTTTAAGCTTTAGCGTTATCTTTTTAAGCCTTTTAGCCGGAGGCTTTGTCGCCGGAAGAAAGGCACAAAAAAAAGGCCTCTGGCACGGCCTTTACCTTGGCGGAATTTTTATCGTTATCTTCTTTGTTTTTTCCCTCTGGGTCTTTCATTCTCCTTTTTCCTTTGTGGTTTTCTTAGAAAAAAGCCTGGTTATTCTTTTAGCAGGGGCAATTGGAGGCATTTTAGGAGTAAGCATTTTCTAAATTTAAGGGTAAGGTAATCTCAAAAGTCGCCCCACCGGAAGCGTTATTGTAAACTTTAATGCTACCGTTATGTTCCTCAACCGTCCGGTAGCAAATTGCAAGTCCAAGCCCCGTCCCTTCCGTTTTGGTGGTAAAAAACGGCTCAAAAATTTTACTCTGAAGTTCTTCGGGAACACCCGGACCGTTATCGGAAATCCTTAAACCAACTTTTCCTTCTTTTTCATCAAAAAAAGTCTCCAGGGTAATTAGGCCATCTTTACCAATAGCTTCGCAGGCATTGGTTAAAAGATTGGTAAGCACGAAAAAAAGTCGCTCATCATCGCCCAAAATTAAAGGTAAGCCATAATTTAAATTTTTAATAATGGAAATATTATTTAAATATGCTGCCGGAGCAATGCTTTCGGAAGCTCTTTCCACCAGACGGTTTAAATTTACTATACCTTTTTTAAGTCCACTATCATGGGACAACACTAAAAGATCAGCTATTATCTTTTCAATACGATTTATTTCTTGTACGATAGTGTCTAAAAATACTTTGCTTTCCTGGTCTTGAAGCTTTTCTTGCCCTAGAAGTTGGATAAAACCTTTTACGGTAGTCAGAGGGTTTCGTATCTCGTGGGCAGTGCCGGCAGCTATGGTTTTTATCACCGCGAATTTTTCGTGGTTGATATGTTCCTGACCTACCACTTGTTTCCCGTGAGTATCCCATCCTACTAATACGGCACCTAAAAGCTCTCCCGTTTGATCTATTACAGGATAGCTTTTACCCCAAAAATGTTTTTGGTGCTCGCCTATTTTTAAAGGAATATTTTCTATTTCAAAAACCTTCCGGTATTTAAGGGAATCTACTAATCGGGACCGTTCCAGAAGACCAAGTTTTTGAAAAAATTGTTGAAAATCTTTGCCCAGAACTTCTTCTCTTTTTATGCCAAAAATCTTTTCCGCGGTCTTGTTAAAAAAAACAATTTTATAATCCGGGTCTATAGCAAGGATAATATTGGGAGAATCATTTAAGATTAAATAATAAAAATTCGTTAAACGATTGGTCTTCAAGGTTTACCTCCCGAAATGTCCTTTTACTCTAATTAATTATTATTTTCGACAATTGGCTGAGATTTCCTTTCAGCTTCAGTGCTATTTTTTACCAAATTTTTCTACATTTTTTCCCTAATTTCTACAAAAATTTATAGGAAACCAGAAAAAATAAAGCCCGGCAAACACCGGGCATTTTTTAAAACTCGGGAGGTAATTTTTTAAGTTCCCTTAAGGTAAAGACAGGTCCATCAACGCAAACAAATTTGCTTCCGATATTGCAGCGTCCACACTTTCCAATACCACACTTCATCTTTAGCTCTAAGGTAGTAACTACCTGGTCTTCGGAATAACCCATTTTTTCTAAAGCCTGTAAGACAAACTTTATCATGATAGGCGGACCACAGGTAATAGTGACCTTGTTTTCAGGATTTGGGTTAATTTCTTCTAAATATGCAGGCACAAAGCCCACATGTCCATCCCAGCCTTCTTCGGGCCGGTCGATGGTAACATATACTTTGGTACCGGGCTTCTTAGGCCAGTTGTCAAAAAGGTCGTACTTAAAGCAAAGATCCGCCGCGGACCGGGCACCATAAAGGATTTCAACTTTGCCGTAATCCTGCCGGTTTTCCGGAGCCAGAACAAAGTCGATCAGAGAGCGTAGCGGGGCAAGACCAATACCACCGCCAATAAACAAAAGGTCCTTTCCTTTCATCATATCATACGGAAAATGATTGCCATATGGTCCTCGGATACCCACCTTCATCCCGGGCCCCATCTGGTGGATAACCGAAGTAAGCCTACCTACTTTTTTAATGGAAAACTCCAGCATCCCGGTACGGGTTGGGGACGATGTAATCGAGATAGTCGCTTCTCCAACTCCAAAAATAGAAATTTGTGCTACCTGCCCGGGTTTTTGTTTAAATACCTCAAAAACTTCGGGATCATCAAACACCATTTGAAAGGTTTTCACATCGGGAGTTTCGTCAATCACCTTGGTTATGGTCGCAATATACGGTAATAATGGATTTTCCAGAGCCATTACACCCCACCCTTTATGTCGGAAATTATTGCCCGGATGTCAATATTCTCGGGGCAACGTTGCACACAGCGGCCGCAGCCTACGCACCCTACCAGATTATACCGGTCAAGGTGGTATTTAAGTTTATGCATAAAACGGTTTCTAACCCGCTCTTTCTTTGTAGGACGCGGGTTATGGCCGCCAGCCATCCGGGTAAAATCGGAAAACATACACGAATCCCAGCACCTAAAACGCTCCCCAACCCCATCGCCACGATTAAAATCATTGATGTCAAAGCAATGACAGGTCGGGCAAACATAAGTACAAATACCACAACCAAGGCATTTTTGCGCCCACTTTTCCCAGAGGGGAAGTTCAAAGTTTTCATCCAAAACCTCTTTAACCCCGGTTAAGTCAACAGAAGTAATTTCCCCTCTAACTTTTTGGGTAAGCTTTTCTTTTTCTGCTTCTAATGTAGCTACATCCTCAAAAACCACTCCGGGAACCTCGGCAATCAACCGTTCCCCCCGGTCAGTAGCCACTTCCACCAGATATTTATCTCCCAGTTCTGTTAAGTGAATATCGGCTCCTTCGGCATCCGTTGGATTAATGCCGTAGGCAGTACAAAAGCAGGTAGGTAAGGCTTTAGTGCAAGATAAACCAATTACGTAAGTTTTATCCCGGCGCTCCTGATAGTACCGGTCGGGAAAGCGAGTAGTAAATACCGGATCTAAAGCTAAGATACTTTTTAAATCGCAGGAGTGAACGCCAAACAGTACCAGTTCGTCGGTTATTTTTTCCGGGGTTTCTAATTCAATCGCCATATTATTTTTGTTTTTAATGCGAAACATTTTTTCGGTCTGGGGAAAGAAAAGGTCTTTAGGAGGCATCCGGGTAATCCCGTAATCCAGGACAATATCCTCTACCTTTTCTACCTCTTTAAATAACGATAAACCATCTTCCTGTACCGGGGCAATTAAGGGAAACTTTTCCCGAATAGCGCCCAGCCAGGGCATAAGCTTATCTTTTGAAATGTATCCTTTTCTCATCTTAAGTCACCTCGTAGGTTTAACTACATAAACTCTTCCGGGTCATCAGTTCTGAAGCTTCCCAGAACCGCCCCTTGTTCGGGATTTTTACCCGGAGTTTCTACCGAGAACAGTTCTTTCATGTCTTTAATCATTTTCCGGTTTAAAGTATTAACCGGAATGCCCATGGGACAAACCCGGGAACACTCACCGCAATCGACACAGCGGCCTGCCACGTGCCAGGCCCGGATTAAATGAAAGGCAGTATTTTCCGATAAATTAGCTGCTTTCCCAACCCAGTTGGGTTCTGCCATATCAAAGACGCAATCCCGGCAGTTACAAGCAGAACAAACATTCCGACAAGCATAACAACGGATGCATTTTTCAAACTGTTTATCCCAGTACTTGGATTTTTCTTCTACCGAGAGATTTTCAATTGCCTTAACATCCTCATATTCGTCCATTCTAAAGGGTGCTACTTCCTCACCTAATAATACATCATACACCACCGGCGTTGGGGTTTCACACCGGTAACATTTATCCATCAGGTAATCTTCTTTTTTAATTTTAAGTTCACCTTTGGTAGTTTTTACTATTACATTGTCGCCCTGCTCTTCAAAATCCACAAATTCGCCAGATAGATCAAAATCCCGAGCTACTTTATTTTTATCAAGAATACCTTTGCAGGGTATTCCAATTACATAAAAGTTTTCCCGGGGAAAGACTTTATCCTGAACTAACCGCACTACTGAACGGGAATCACAACCCTTTACAATAACCCCAATTTTAATGTCTTCATAGAGATGGTCCATCACGAACTTGGCTAAATTATTAACAGCAAAAGGCGACCAAATTAACTGCTCCACTTCGCTCGCGGATTTTACAAAAGCGGGTCTTACGGTCCCGGCATCAGAACCGGCACCATAACCAATGACAAAGTCCACCTGTTTATTTTCTAAAAGGGAGTTAACGGTAGATTTAATTTTATCTTTTAGCATCGGTCATCCCTCATCTTCTTGTTTGGTCCTAAGGCCCGCACCTCTTCGGTAACTTTTTTGGCGGTTTCCACCACTTTCTGGGCCTCCGAGCCGGAAATCCAGCGGGCATGGAACCTACCCGGCTCAAAACCAATAAATTCAAAAAGCCGTTTCATTAAAAGAAACCTTCTCCGGGTATAGTAGTTGCCACTAACATAGTGGCAGTCTCCGGGATGTCAGCCCGATACCAGCACGCCATCTATACCCCGCTGAAAAGCTTTAATGACAAACTGGGGGTTTACCCGACCGGAGCAGGGCACCCGGATAATCCGCAAATTAGTAGGATATTGCATCCGGCTGACCCCCGCCAAATCTGCTCCGGCGTAACTACACCAGTTGCAAAAAAAGGCAATAATTTTCGGTTCAAAATTTTGTTCTACAGACATATTGCTTCCACCTCCGCCAGGAGCTGTTCATTGGTAAAGCCTTTAAGGTTGAGGGCTCCTACCCGGCAGGCAACAGTACAAGCACCGCAGCCCTGGCACAGGCTGGTATTTACCGTAGCCACAGTACGCTCAATTACCTTACCGTGGGCCCGTTCGGAAATTTTCTTCATATCAATAGCTTTGTACGGACAAATTGGCTTACACAATTCGCAGCCCGAGCAAAGCTCTTCGTTTACCTGGCTGACAATCGGTTCAGCTGCCAATTGGTCCTTAGCCAGAAGGCCAATAGCTTTAGCCGCAGCAGCGCTGGCCTGCGCTACCGTGTCCGGAATATCTTTTGGTCCCTGACAGGCACCGGCTAAAAAGACTCCACCGGTAGTGGTTTCCACCGGCCCAAGTTTGGGGTGAGCTTCCTGGAAGAAACCATCTTTATCTAAAGAGAAGCCGACGATTTTAGCAATTTCCTCGGAACCTTTCGCCGGTACCATCGCGGTAGCCAGGACTACCAGATCCGCTTCAATTTCTACCGGCACTCCCGCTAAGGTATCGGCCCCCCGGACAATTAGTTTATCCCCCAGGGGATAAATTTTCGATACCCGACCACGGATATACTGCGCACCGTCTTCCATGGTTTTGGCATAAAACTCCTCGTACATTTTTCCGGCAGTCCGTACGTCCATATAGAAAATATATGCTTTAGCATCGGGAATTTTCTCTAAAACCTGATGGGCATGCTTGGCGGTATACATACAGCACGCCCGGGAACAGTAGCTTTTACCCTTTTGGTCATCCCGGGAACCCACACATTTAATAAAGACCACAGTTTTAGGTTCCTTACCGTCAGAGGGGCGGATTATTTTACCGCCGGTAGGCCCGGAAGCACTAGCCATCCGTTCAAAGTGTAATCCGGTTATCACGTCCGGATATTGGCCATAGCCGTATTCACCGTAAACCTTTTCCCACTCAAACAGGTCATAGCCGGTAGCCATGATAATGGCGCCAACTTTTTCTTTGACAAATTCATCCTGCTGGTCATAATCTATGGCACCGGTAGGGCAGACCTTCTGGCAAACTCCGCATTTACCTTTGGTAAACTGCCGGCAGGTTGACCGGTCAATTACCGGTTTATTGGGAACAGCCTGGGCAAAGGGGATAAAAATTGCCTTTCTTTTACCAAGACCCAGGTCAAATTCGCTATCAACTTTGGTCGGGCACTTTTCCCAGCAAGTACCGCAACCGGTACATTTGTTGTGGTCTACCGATTTAGCTTTTTGTTTAATGGTAACTTCAAAATTGCCGATATAACCGGAAACTTCCGTAACTTCGGCATAAGTATAAAGTTTAATGTTTGGGTGCTGCGCCGCAGCCGCCATCTTGGGTGTAGATATTCAGCTGGAGCAGTCTAAAGTAGGGAATGTTTTATCCAGCTGGGCCATTTTCCCGCCAATGGTCGGCTCTTTTTCTACTAAGACAACCTGATAGCCAGCGTCAGCAATATCCAGAGCTGCTTGAATACCGGCAATACCACCACCGATAACCAGGGCTTTTTTCGTAATGCCTATAGCCGATTTAAAAAGGGGTTCCAAGCGGGCAGCTTTAAAGACCGCTCGTCTTACCAGTTCAATCGCTTTTTCCGTTGCCTTTTCTGGCTCTTTTGCATGAACCCAGGCGTCGTGCTCCCGGATATTAGCCATTTCAAACATATAGGGGTTAAGTCCTGCCCGTTCAGCGGCTTTTCTAAAGGTCGGTTCATGCAAGCGCGGGGAACAAGAAGCAACCACTACCCTGTCGAGATTATGTTCTTTAGCCGCTTTAATGATGAGCTCTTGTCCAGGCTCCGAGCACATGTACTTATAATCGGTAGCAAAAACTACATTGGGCATTTCCTTTGCCGCTTCGGCTACCCTCGGGACATCAACGACCCCACCAATATTGGAACCGCACCAGCAAACAAATACGCCTATTCTCTTCATCGTGCATCTCTCCACTCCAGTACTTTTTTGGTGCTAACAAAGTGGGAATTTAAGCCAAGTTCTTCGGGCTTTAAACCCAAAGCTAAACCAATTAGCTCGGTAAAGTACAATACAGGGATGTTAAACTCCTCGCCAAAAGCTTCTTTAATTTGTCCCTGACGCATGTCAAGGTTAGATTGACAAAGGGGACAAGCCGTAACTATCACATCGGCTCCCCGGTCCCGGGCTACCCGTAAAATATCCCGGGTAAGCTTTAAAACTATTCCCGTATTGGAAACCGCCAAAGCCCCACCACAGCATTCGGTCTTAAACGACCAGTCCACGGCCTCAGCCCCGGTTGCCCGCACCAGGTCATCCAAAATTTGCGGATTCTCCGGGTCGTCAAACTGCATAATCTTTGGCGGCTTCACCAAAAGGCAACCGTAATAAGCTGCAACTTTTAATCCTTCGAAAGATTTAACTTTTAAATTTTCTATTTGCTCTTTAGCCTTGGCTACTACTTCCACCAGTGAATAAGTATGGTTATTTCCTTCATAGGGTTTTTCTAAAGTGGAATTGATTTTCTCCCGGATTTCCGGGTTTTCTTTCATTTCTCTTTCTGCCACCACCAACCGCTGGTAACAGGCAGCGCACGGTGCAGCAACGTCCAGGCCTAAACTTTCTGCTTGGGCAAGGTTCCGAGCCCCCAGGGCCACCGCCAGCAAATGGCTGGTGCTGTGACCGGCAGTAGCACCGCAGCAATTCCAGTCGGGAATTTCCACCAGCTCAATATTTAAGGCTTTGGCCACCTTTTTGGTGGACATATCGTATTCTTTAGCGGTTGAGTGGAGGGAACAACCGGGATAATATGCGTATTTCATTAATTGCCGCCCTCCAGTTTTTCTATAGTTTCAAAAATCCTTTTTATTTCCCTTGAATTTTTTACCTTAGATGGGAAAAAGGCAAGCTTTCCTAAAGCCAACATTTTCGGACCTAGCCCAACATCTTTAAAAGGTTGACCAGTTTTCAGGTTAAAATTAAGTATTAATCCCAGTTCGTAACTCTTCCCGTAATTTTTAACCATATCCAGGAAAATTCGGTTAAAAGCAGCTACGTTACGGCTGTTAGCCGTATAGCCCTTCCGACGGGCCATAATCCTTAGGCTGTCCATCACCCGGGCAATATCAATGTTTTTGGGACAGCGAGTGGTACAAGTATTACAGGAAGCACATATCCAGATTGTCCTGCTTCTTAAAACCTCCTCTCCCAAACCAAGTTTCGACAAATGCATGACCTGGTTAGGAGTATAATCCATAGCAAAAGCCACCGGGCAGCCAGCAGTACATTTACCGCATTGATAGCAATCTTTCAGGTGCTGACCGCTTTCCGTTTCTAATTCTTCAATAAACTTTTGATCCTGCAACTTTGTATAATTTAGAACATTCATAAGATTTTACACCCTTTAAAGGTGTTTATCTTCACCTCCTATCCCTTTCCCAGAAATAAGGGTTTTCCATACGGTATTTATATTCTTCCTTTTAAAGAAAATTCCTCTTTTCCGAGGCTAATTTTTTCGACAAAACCTTTGGTTATACTTCAAAAAAAAGCAATAAAATTCGCCAATACCCGAAGGTTTGGCGAAAATTAAACAACAAAAGCCTATTATTAAAATTTTTTATTGAAAATTACATCGCTGTTTTAAATATCGTCATTATCTCCTCCAGGCTTGCTTGCTTTGGATTCGTAAGACCACAGGCATCCTTTAGGGCGTTTTCCGATAAAGTTTTGATGTCCTCTTCCTTGACACCTAGTTCCTTAAGGCCTGATGGTATGCCAATTTCTTTTGAAAGAGCTTTTATCGCTTCAAGTACCTTTTCTCCAGCTTCTTTAGCTGATAAGTTTTCTACATTTATTCCCATTGCTTTAGCTATATCAATAAACCTTTCGGGTACAACATGCAGATTATATGCCTGCACATGCGGTAGCAATACAGCATTGCAAACTCCATGGGGAAGATCATAAAACCCTCCCAGCTGGTGTGCCATAGCGTGTACGTATCCCAAGCCTGCATTGTTAAAGGCAACTCCCGCTAAATACTCAGCATAAGCCATTTTATCCCTTGCTTCAATATCTTTTCCATTTTCCACCGCTCTTTTCAGGTACTTAAAGATAAGCTCAATTGCCATTAAGGCTGCAGCATCGGTGACCGGGGTTGCATCAGTGGATACATAAGCTTCAATGGCATGAGTTAAGGCATCCATACCCGTTGCCGCAGTTAAAGATTTCGGCATATCAATCATCAACTCAGGATCATTAACTGCAATAGTAGGAGTTACGTGCCAATCAACAATGGCCATCTTTACATGCCTATCCTCGTCAGTTATTATAGAAAACCTGGTCATTTCACTGGCTGTTCCAGCGGTAGTGTTTATGGCAACCAGGGGCAGAATAGGTTTAGCTGACTTGTTAACCCCTTCATAATCCTTGATGGAACCTCCGTTAGTTGCCACCAGCCCTATCCCCTTGGCACAGTCGTGGGGTGAACCTCCTCCAAAGGAAATTATAAAATCACAGTTATTTTCTTTTAACATTTTAAGACCATCTTCAACATTTTTAACCGTTGGATTTGGTTTAGTTTCATCAAAAATTACGTACTCTATTCCTTCGTTGTCCAAGATTTTGGTTAACTTATTAACAAGACCGATCTGAACCAGTACCTTATCGGTTACAATAAGGGCTTTTTTAAAACCTAGTTTTTTAACTTCCTTCCCTGCTTCATTTAGGCAACCAATACCCATAAAGCTAACCGGTGGCATGTAAAATTGATAGGTTTTCATTTCCTAAACCTCCTTATTTAATTTAAACTTAATGTTTGATAAAATTGTAACAAGAAGATTTCCCTTATTCTAATCCATTTTTGCAAAAACTAAAACAAAATTGCACAAGGGGTGAAAAAATGTTTTTACCTAGTTTAACCCCGGATAAGGAATTTGATACGGATAATGCTAAAATTTTGTATTACGATTTTGATAAACCAATTAAAACTACCTACTATTCCAAAAACTACTTGAGAATTTGCACGATATTGGAGGGTAAAAAGCAAGTTGTTATTAATGATTTTGATAGTATTGAGTACACCAAGGATGATTTTACAATATTAGCCCCGAATTCAAAGGTAATTTTAAAAATAGGAAATAAAACCAAGGCACTGGTTATAGAGGTAGACAACAATGTTCTTAGCCAGTTAATTGAGAAAGTACAGCTTGAATTAGGTTTTGAAGAAATAAAAAAAATAACCAATCACTTTTTTCTCAGTAAATTCAATGAAGAGACCTTAGGAACTTACAAGAAGATTGTAAAAGCCTTTAACAGTAATGAAAAGGGCAAAGAATTTATACTTAATCTTTACATCCAGGAATTGCTCTATGAAATCTTAAAATTTAGAGGCGCAGAGGAAATTATAGGTACCGTAAAGAATGCTAAAATAAACAGCATAATAAGCTATATAAACGATTGTTATACCAAGAACATAAAAATAGCAGATATTGCCAAATACTTTGGCATGGAGGATTATGAGTTTATTAGATATTTCAAAACTTATACCTGCAAGACTCCCAAGGAATATATCAAAGAGCTCAGACTTAAAAAAGCAAGAGAGCTACTAAAACACCAAAGTGTTACCGAAACATGTTATGACGTGGGATATGAAAATATCTCATACTTCATCAAAGAATTTAAAAAAGCCTTCAACATTACCCCAAAGCAGTATCAAAAGGAGGTAAAAAAATAAAAAAGACGGGCCGTACCCGTCTATTTAATAAAAAGTTTAATCAAGGATTTTAAAATTCCCGGAAGTGGTATATAAATTACTCGCACACCAATCCCTCCTTTAAAAAGGCTACCATAGTATACGGCCCCTGCTGGAGATTGGTGACTTGGACATCAGAAGTTGGAAAAAATTTAATACTTGGGGACTTTAATACGGCTTACCATTAAATATGTCAGTAAAGGCGTAATAATTAAAAAAGCAATTGGGGGGAAAGCCGCAAGTTTCAATGATAATAGCACTAACCCTGCAGTAAAACCTCCCGCAAAAGTAATAGGTACTCCGACGAAATAGCCAGAGATATTTAAAATATTAAAACGGGCAAGCCTCCAGGCTCCGGCAATAGTATATAATACAATAAATAAAAGCCCGATATACCCATAACCACTTAAACTATCAGCATAAACTAATAACGCCGGAGCTACTCCAAAAGACACCAAATCAGCCAGAGAGTCAAGCTGTTTACCAAAATCTGAGGCAACATCAAATCGCCGGGCCAGTCGTCCATCAATTCCATCAGAAAATACACTGATTAAAATTAAGATAGCTGCTAAAAAGTAATTATCATTAATCGTTGCGATAATGGAAAGCATACCCATTGCAAGGTTTAAAAGGGTACACGCCGATGGTATTGCCCGTAAGATCATTCTTTTATCCTCCCAATTACCGTAGTCCCGCCAAAAACCCGCTCACCTTTTTGCACCAGGATCTCTACCCGGTCTTTTGGCAAATAAATTTCCGTACAGGAGCCAAATTTTATCATACCAAAAAGTTGGCCCTTATTTAAATTATCTCCCAATTTAACAAAAGATACAATCCGGCGAGCAACAAAACCAGTAATTTGCACTACTAAAACTTTAACACGGGAATTTTTTATTCCAATGTAATTTCGCTCATTGATTTCCGAAGCGTGGCTTTTAAACGCTGGTAAAAATTTTCCAGGACGATAATGGATATATTCCACCTGACCGCTTAGCGGAGCCCGGTTTACATGAACATCAAACAGGGATAAAAAAATACTAACTTTTACCGCGGGACCTTTTAAGTAAGAGTTTTCCAATACTTCAGCTACCTCTAAAATTACGCCATCCGCCGGAGAAACAATACTCTGTTCATCGGCCGGAATAATCCGCCGGGGATTTCGAAAGAAGAAGAGGATAAAAAGAAATAAAAGAGAAACAAAAATCCCAAGCCAGAGGTTAAAAATAAACCCTAAAATAGCTAAGGCTCCTACTCCAATTAAATACCAAAAACTTTCTCGATACATTATTACCGGTTCTTTCATCCTAACCTCCGCCAAAAAATCTATCGCTTATTTTACCATTATTTTATTTACAGGACAACCGTTTCACCGGGATTTACCATGTGGACTTCCGCTCCCAAGGAACTCCCTTTAGCCCTAAATTCTTCAGCATTTACCGCAATTAAAGGCCAGGTATTATAGTGCATGGGAATAACGTGCCGGGGTTTTATAAGTTCTACGGCCTTTAGAGCATCTTTTATGTCCATGGTAAAGTTACCGCCAATTGGTAGAAGTAAAATATCCACCGGGTCAATTTCAGCTATTAGTTTCATATCGTAAAAAACTCCGGTATCGCCAGTATGGTATAAGGTTTGACCTCCCACGGTCAGCAAAAAGCCGCAGGGATTACCCAGGGATTCTACCGGCCCTTCGCCAAAGGAACTACCATGCCAGGCAGGAGTCAGTTTCACCGTAAATTTACCAAAGTTATATCTTCCTCCAATATGCATGGGATGGGTTTTCACGTTCTGACGGGAAAGAAAATTACAAAGCTCAAAAACCCCAATAACCGTAGCATCGCTCTTTTGAGCAATTGGCACCGTATCTCCCAGATGGTCGCCGTGCCCGTGACTTACGAAAATGTAGTCGGCGGTCATTTCCTCGGGTCGTTTTGCTGCCACTGGATTTCCGGTTAAAAAGGGATCAAACAAAAACTTAAGTCCTTCCGCCTCTACGAAAAAACCAGCATGACCTAAAAAAGTAATTTTCATTTTTACCCCTCCTGATCTTTCAAAATTTATTATTTATTTTTCTTTATCATTTCCCAAAATCCTTTTCCCAAAAGAAAAAAGAGCCAAAATTTGGCCCTTTTTATTTTAAGGTTATCAATAACTGGCCGGCCTGGACCGTATCCCCCTCGGCAACTAAAATTTGCTCCACCATTCCGCTTCTACCGGCGGTAATTTCATTTTCCATTTTCATTGCTTCAATGGTAATTACTACGTCCTGAGGCCCTACCGTGTCCCCGGGTTTTACTTTAATAGCCACCACTACCCCGGGCATAGGAGCTTTTACCCCAGACGCTGCTCCGTTGGCCTTGAAAGGCATTGAGGCTCCTGCAGTTCTGGTCTCATTTCCCGGTAAATTCTGATTTTTATATAGTTCCTGGGTATTTGGAATTATTCCCCAGCCCTCGGTGTGAATTTCCTCCACTTCGATCTCGTATTCGCGACCATTCACTCGTATTTTAAACTTTTTAACCACCTTAAACACCCCCTTTATAAAGCCGCCGTTGCATCTGTTCTAAAAGCCCACCGACCTTCCAGGCAGAAATCGGTAAGTACTGCTCTTGAACTTCTTTTTTATTTTCAGCAGCAAAAGCCGCAGCTACAGCAGCGATAATCTCTTCCAGCGGCTGTTCCCAGGAAACACTTTCAGCAAAAAGGTCCTTATCCCGATAGCCTTCAAGGTCTTCCGGGGTTAATGGCTCCATTCGCCGCTTAATAAAGTTGGTATAAACTTCTCCCCGGCGATAAAAGGCATTATCCATAACTTTTCGTAAAAAGGGTAAGTTGGTGGAAACTCCGAATATAATAAATTCCTCTAGAGCTCTTTTCATCCGGATAATTGCCTCTTCCCGCGTTCTTCCCCAGACAATTAATTTGGCAATCATCGAATCGTAGTAAGGAGGAATCGTATAACCTTCATACACAGCAGTATCCACCCGGACAAAGGGCCCCTGGGGTAGCATAAGCTTTTTAATTTCTCCGGGGGTAGGAATAAAAGATATAGGGTCTTCGGCATTTACCCGACACTCAATGGCATGGCCATAAATTTTTATATCTTTCTGGGTAAGGCTCAATCTTTCCCCCAGGCCAATTTTTATCTGCTCTTTAACTATGTCTATGCCTGCAATCATTTCCGTTACCGGATGTTCCACTTGAATCCGGGTATTCATTTCAATAAAATAAAAGTTTCCCCGGTCATCTAATAAAAATTCTACAGTCCCAGCTCCCGCATAATGGACAGCCATAGCGGAACGGACCGCAAGCTCGCCCATTTTTTTTCGCAGTCTTTCGGTCAAAACATGACAGGGGCCTTCTTCAATGACTTTTTGGTTTCGCCGCTGCAGTGAGCAATCCCGCTCCCCCAGATAAACCGCATTACCGTATTGATCCGCCAAAATTTGAAACTCCACGTGCCGGCAGTCCTGAAGATATTTTTCTAAATAAAGCTTGGAATTTCCAAAGGTAGAAGCCGCCTCCCGGGCTGCCGCCTGGATAGCTTCTTCTAACTCTTTAGGAGTATGAACAATCCGCATTCCCCGGCCGCCACCTCCGCCGGCAGCTTTAACTATAACCGGGTAGCCAATTTCGTCCGCAATCTTTAACGCTTCCCGAAAATCAGTTATTTCTCCATTGGATCCTGGTATCACAGGAACGCCCGCTTTTTGCATAATTTCCCGGGCTACGGCCTTATCTCCCATAAGCTCGATAGCCTTAGCCGAAGGACCAATAAATTTTATTCCTGCATCCAAGCAGCTCTTAGCAAAGGCCGGATTTTCAGCCAAAAAGCCATACCCGGGATGAATCGCCGTTACATTATTTTTTAAAGCTACAGAAATTATCTCTTCAATCTTTAAATAGCTTTTGTTATCCTTTAAGGGATAAGCTTCATCGGCTATTTTTACGGGCAAACTATCTTTATCGGCAGGGGTATAAACCACCGCCGAAGTTATTCCCAGTTCCTTACACGCCCGGATTATTCTAAGAGCAATTTCTCCCCGGTTGGCTATTAAGATTTTTTCCTGCACCCCTCTCACCTCCTTTTGGGGCTGTTAAAAGGGAATATTTCCGTGTTTCTTCATTGGTCTTGACTCCCGCTTGGTACTGATGGCTTCTAAGGCCCTTATTAAGCGGTCCCGGGTCTCCCGGGGATCTATTACATCATCAATCATGCCTTTGGCCGCAGCCACATAGGGATTACAGAATTTTTCCCGGTACATGGCGGTTTTTTCCGCCCTAACTTTCACCGGATCCTCCGCCCGGGCTATTTCATCCCTGAAAATAATATTGGCTGCTCCTTCAGGCCCCATCACCGCAATTTCCGCCGTTGGCCAGGCAAAGGCAGCATCCGCTCCAAGAGAACGGCTACACATTGCCACATACGCTCCACCATAGGCTTTCCGTAAGATAACCGTAAGTTTGGGAACAGTAGCCTCCGAGTACGCATAGAGAATTTTGGCTCCATGCCGGATAATCCCGCCATACTCCTGATTGATTCCCGGTAAAAACCCTGGAACATCTACAAAGGTTAGAAGGGGAATATTAAAGCTATCGCAAAAACGCACAAAGCGGGCAATTTTATCGGAGGCATTGATATCCAAAGTACCCGCCAGGTACCGGGGTTGATTGGCCACAATTCCTACTACCCGTCCAGATAACCGGGCAAACCCAACCACAGCATTTTCCGCAAAGTATTTATGCACCTCAAAAAATTCACTATTATCGACAATTCTAATTATTACCTCCCGAACGTCATACTGACGGTTGGGGTCCTCCGGGACAATCCCAAGAAGTTCTTCCGCGGCATATAACGGTGGCATGGGAGTTCTGGGCAGGGGTTCTTCAAGGTTGTTTTGAGGTAAATATTCTAAAAGCTTTCTAACCATACTTAAAGTTTTTTCTTCGTTTTCCCCGACAAAATGGGCAACGCCGCTTATATGGTTGTGGGTCATTGCGCCTCCCAGTTCCTCGGGACTCACTTCTTCCCCGGTAACCGATTTTATGACCTGGGGTCCGGTGATAAACATCTGGCTGGTTTTATCCACCATAAAGATAAAGTCAGTTATGGCCGGAGAATAAACCGCTCCTCCCGCGCACGGCCCCATAATTACCGAAATCTGGGGAATTACTCCCGATGCCAGAGTATTGCGGTAGAAAATATTGCCATAGGCACTTAAGGAATAAACCCCTTCCTGAATCCTTGCTCCTCCGGAATCATTAAGGCCTATAAACGGAACACCCGCTTTCATTGCCAAATCCATTACTTTACAAATTTTAGCCGAATGAAGCTCCCCTAAAGAACCACCGTATACGGTAAAATCCTGGGAAAAGAGGTAGACGGTACGACCGTTTATCGTGCCGTAGCCGGTTACTACTCCTTCACCGTAATTTTCCATGTCCGTTTTGGAGAACTCCCCCTGTTCTCCCCGCACAAACATATCGAGCTCCACAAAGCTTCCGGGATCAAGTAAAAGGTTAATCCTCTCCCGGGCCGTCAATTTTCCTGATTCGTGCTGTCTTTTAATCCTTTTCTCACCGCCACCCAAGAGGGATTCCTTTTTTTTCTGATATAATTCCTGTAATTTATTTTCCATCGCCCACCACCTCGCAAAGTTCTATTAATACACCGTTTATTGACTTGGGATGTAAAAAGGCAATTTTTTTCCCATGGGCTCCTACCCGTGGTTTTTCATCGATTAAAGTAAAACCTTTTTCCTTAAATTCCGCTAATTTTTCCTCAATGTTTTCCACTAAAAAGGCAAGATGATGTACTCCTTCTCCTTTATTCATGAGAAACCTGGCAATGGTACTTTTCTCATCGGTGGGCATTAAAAGCTCTACATTGCTCTCTCCTACCGGCAAAAACGCCACTTTAACCTTTTGCTCTGGTACTTCCTCCATTCCCGCAACTTTAAAACCTAAAAGCTCAAAAGTTTTAATTGCCTTTTCTAAATTTGCAACCGCTATACCAAGATGGTCAATTTTTTTAAACATTTTATCCCTCCTTCCAGACCAATTCCTGGATTACTTTCACCACGTCAGCAGTTAAACTTCCAGGTCCAAAAATAGCTTTAATCCCCTTTTCCTTTAAATAAGCACGGTCTTCATGGGGAATAATCCCTCCCCCAATTACCGGAATATCGCCGCCTCCCATTTCTTTTAAGCATTCCACCACCCGGGGAAAAAGTTCATTATGAGCTCCCGAAAGGCAGGAAAGACCAACCACATCCACATCTTCCTCCACCGCTGCTTTAGCAATTTGTTCGGGTGTTTGGCGAATTCCGGTATAAATTACCTCCATACCCGCATCCCGCAGGGCCTGCGCTATAACCTTGGCTCCCCGGTCGTGGCCATCTAAACCCGGTTTGGCTATTAAGACCCGAATTTTTCGCATCGTAACCCCCCTAATCCTGGTGGTATTCACCAAAAACTTCCCGTAAAGCACCGCATATTTCCCCTAAGGTCGCATAAGCTTCTACCGCTTCTAAAATGGGGTAAATTAAATTATCTTTGCTTTGGGCAACTTCTCTAATGCGCTCTAAAGTTTTTTCCACCCGTTCGTTATCCCGGTTAGCTCTTAATTTTTGTAGTTTTTCTCGCTGGACTTTTTCAATTTCTGGATTCACCCTTAACAAATCTCGGGGAGGTTCTTCTTCAATAACAAAGCGATTAACTCCTATGACCGTTTTCTCACCCTTTTCAATCGCCCGCTGGTATTCGTAACTACTTTTCTCAATTTCCCGGCGCATAAAGCCATTTTTCACCGATTCTACCGCTCCGCCCATATCATCAATTTTTTGTAAATATTCCCAAACTTTTTCTTCAAGAGCATCGGTTAAGCTTTCCAGGTAATAGCTTCCTCCCAGCGGGTCAACCGTATCCGTTACTCCAATTTCATAAGCAATTACCTGCTGAGTTCTTAAGGCTAAAAGGGCTGATTCATCGGTAGGAAGACATAAGGCTTCGTCGTAGCTGTTGGTATGAAGCGACTGGGTACCGCCTAAAACTGCCATTAAAGCCTGGAAAGCCACGCGGAGGAGATTTACTTTAGGCTGCTGGGCAGTAAGGGTACAGCCAGCGGTTTGGGTATGAAAACGTAGTAGTAAACTCTTTGGATTTTGAGCACCAAAACGCTCTTTCATTATTTTGGCCCAAATTCTGCGAGCCGCCCGAAATTTGGCAATTTCTTCAAAAAAGTTTAAGTGGGCGTTAAAGAAAAAGGATAAACGGGGTGCAAATTCATCCACGGTCAATCCCGCTTTAATAGCCGCTTCAACGTATGCAATGCCGTTAGCAAGGGTAAAGGCAAGTTCCTGCACCGCTGTGGAGCCCGCTTCCCGGATGTGGTAGCCGGAAATACTGATAGTGTTCCATTTAGGTACTTCTTTTTTACAAAAAGCAAAAATGTCAGTAATAATGCGCATTGAAGGCTCCGGGGGAAAGATGTAGGTTCCCCGGGCCACGTACTCTTTTAAAATATCGTTTTGAATAGTACCGCTTAAATTTTGGGGGTCTATCCCTTGCTTTTTGGCAACGGCAATATACATGGCTAATAAAACCGCGGCCGGAGCATTGATGGTCATGCTGGTGCTCACTTTATCTAACGGTATCCCCGCAAAAAGCTCCTCCATGTCTAAAAGAGAATCCACTGCCACCCCTACTTTGCCCACTTCTCCCCGAGCCAATTCGTGGTCCGAGTCGTACCCTATCTGCGTCGGCAAATCAAAAGCCACCGATAACCCCATCTGCCCCTGCTCTAAAAGGTAGCGAAACCGGGCATTGGTCTCCCGGGCAGTGCCAAAACCCGCGTATTGGCGCATCGTCCATAGTTTACCACGATACATATTGGGTTGAATTCCGCGGGTATAGGGATACTGCCCCGGTTCACCGAGTTTTTCCTTGTAGTCAAATCCCAAGAAATCCTGAGGACCGTAAACGGTTTTGACCTCAATTCCCGAGTCCAAAACCACTTTTTTCTCTTCCTTCTCCATGCCACTCCCCCCTACTTGACCAGAGCAGATTTCATTAATACCGGCACTTCCCAGGGAACTTCGGCAATTAAAGCTCCAGCACTCCAAAGGGCATCTATTTTGCTTTGATAGGTTCCTCGCCCCCGTTCGATAATTGCCCCGGCATGCCCCATCCTTTTCCCTGGCGGAGCAGTTTTCCCAGCAATAAAGGCTACTACAGGTTTTTTTATATTTCTTATTATTTCCGCCGCTTCTTCCTCGGCCGTTCCCCCAATTTCACCCACCAGGACAATCCCCTCGGTTTCGGGGTCCTGATCAAACATTTCAATAACTTCCGCCAGAGATAAGCCCACTACCCGGTCGCCACCTAAACCAACTACTGTTGACTGGCCAAGCCCTGCCAGGGTCAATTCATAGGCAATCTGATAACTTAAAGTGCCGCTTCGGGCCACAATACCTACCGGTCCTTTTTGATAAATAGTGTTGGGCATAATGCCTACTTTAGCAATTCCCGGGGAAATAACCCCAAAGGTATTGGGACCAGCAATGGTAACTCCATACGCCTTGGCAATACTCATTATTTTTAAAGCATCTTTTAGGGGTACATGCTCGGTTATAATAACGATCGTCTTTATCCCGGCTTCTATCGCCTCAAAAGCCGCCTCCAGGACAAAAGGGGCTGGGATAAATAAGATCGAGGTATTGGCACCGGAATTTCGTACCGCTTCCACAACGGTATTAAAAACCGGTATGCCTAAAACCTCCGTTCCACCTTTACCGGGACTTACTCCGGCCACTACTTTGCTTCCATATTCCAACATTTTGCCCGCATGAAATCGCCCCTGATTTCCTGTTATCCCCTGGACGACAATCCTGGTTTCCTCGGTTACAATAATAGCCATTAATTGTCCCTCCCAACTCTGGAAAGCTCCACCGCTTTAATTACTGCTTCCCGCAAGGAAGAAAAGCTTTCCACTCCGGCCTCTTTTAGCATCGAAACTCCAATTTCTTCATTGGTTCCTACCAGCCTAATCACCACCGGCACCGAAATCTCCCGCTCATTCTTTACGGTCAGGTAAGCCTTCGCCACTTCATCACAACGGGTTATGCCACCAAAAATATTAATTAAAATAGCTTTGGGATTAGTGGAAAGTAAAAGGTCTAAAGCTTTTGCCATCTGCTCGGCATTAGCGCCACCACCGGCATCCATGAAATTTTTAGGTCGTCCCCCAAAATAAGCAATTAAATCTAAAGTAGCCATGGTTATTCCGGCTCCGTTAGCCATTACTGCTATATCCCCATCCAGTTCTACGTATGATACGCCAATTTCCTCGGCTCTCTTTTCCAGAAGCGTTTTCTCTTCATTAAAAGGAAGATCCGAAGGCCAGCGAAAACGAGCATCATCATCGACAGTCATTTTGCCATCGGCGGCGATAAGCTTGCCTCGGGAAACCACCAGCGGATTTATCTCCAAAAGTTCCGCTTCGTAAGCCTGGAAAATTTCGTACATCTTCTTTAATAAAGCGGTCAACTGTTCTGCTAAATCCCCGGCCAGTCCAAGTTTTTGAGCGGTAATATTGGCATGGTAATTTCGCAGACCAATTAAGGGATCAATAGGTAGTTTTAAAATTTGTTCTTCTAAAACTTCTTCAATATCCACACCTCCAGCCTGTGATGCTATTAAGACCGGTTTTTTTATCCGACCGTCTACAAACAAAGATAAGTATAGTTCCTGCTCAATAGGAATTTTTTCTTCTATTAAAATTGCCTTTACTTTTTCTCCTTTGATGGTCATGTTGAAGATATTCTGGGCTAAACTTATCCCTTCAGCGGGTGTAGTAAAGAGCTTTACCCCGCCGGCTTTTCCTCGCCCCCCGGTTAACACTTGCGCTTTTACCACCCCCTCCCCCATCCTTTCAATAAAGTTTCGGGCCTGGTCTAAAGTTAAAAACACTTCCCCTTGAGGCACATTAACCCCAAACTTTCCCAAAATTTTTTTCACCTGATACTCAAATAGTTTCACGTACTGCCCCCCCTGATAAAAGATTTTAGTTTTAAAAATTAAAAATCTACTTTGTATACACTATACAATTTAAGTATTTTTTACTAATATTATATATATTCTTAATTTTCTTATTTTTCTTTTTGTTTTTTCATTTTCCTGCTAGGTGAAAAAAATAACTTATTCTCTTAAGCTTATTTCCTGACGTAAAACTTTTGCCCTAATTAAAGAGGATGTGGCAGTTTTAGTCGAACACGCTAAATAAAAAGATTTACCACAATTCAATCTAAGCATTGCTTTTTTCCCGCCACAAAACATTATTTCATCCAGTGAAAAGTAGGCATAACAAAAATCCCCTGGAAACAAACGTTTTCTAAATTTAAAAGGTACAAAGATTCGTCTACCAACTATTAAGGGCACCGGTTCGCCCAAATTTTTTGCCTGACTCCTTAAAGCTTTAAAATCAACAAAGTAATACCATAAAACCTCCCTGCGAAAACTTTTAATACTCTTTGCCTGAAAGATTTCCCGGCCATCTTTCGTGATAACCATTGTTCCTTCCCCTACTCCCGGTTTTAGGTAGGGATAAAAACCAATTATTTCGTTAAATTTAAGTGACATAAAAACACCTCCCGCTGACCAAATTAAAAGCGGCCAGGGGAGGTGTAGGGGTAGGTAGCGGGGAGTTTTGGGGGGAGGTTAGAGGAAAGGAAAGTTTAAATTCACCTCTTTCTTTATTTGATACCCCAAACCTTTATGGCAGTGAATAATATCTCCCAAACCCAGCATTTTTAGCTTCCTTCTTAAATTTTTTAAATGCCATTTTAAGCTTTCTTCACTAACTCCCACGGGGTCTTGAAAAATCCTTTCCAGAATAATTTCTTTGGTGACTATCTGGCCACGATTTTGCCAGAGCAAAAAAAACAGGCGATATTCGGTAGCAGTTAATTGGCTTTTTAAATCAAGGATTGGAGTTTCCAAATAACGCTGGTACTGTTCGTAAAAAGTCATCTCTGGCTTTCGTTTATTATACTTGATAATAATTCTGTCGTCCTGCAAAACTCTCAGGCCCTCCTTCTAAGAAGGTTAAAAGTAATTTTTTTACTTCTGGATCGTTAGCATTTTTTTGCACAAAAGAAGG
Organism: Carboxydothermus pertinax; assembly: GCF_001950255.1. Taxonomy (NCBI): domain Bacteria; kingdom Bacillati; phylum Bacillota; class Clostridia; order Thermoanaerobacterales; family Thermoanaerobacteraceae; genus Carboxydothermus; species Carboxydothermus pertinax. Next base: position 10,821 of record NZ_BDJK01000024.1, on the reverse strand, counting down.
TTTTTTTTCTGAAAAGCCAAAGACCACTAAGTTTTCCGGTTTTAAAGCAGTAATTAAAGCGGGATTTTGGGTAAAGATTAAGGTTTGCTTTCGGCGCTCTTTTAAAACTGGTATGAGCCAGCGGGTTATTTTATAGGAGTCCATAGCCCTTTCGGGATAGTATATCGCCAGCGTTTTTGTCTCGAAAAGCAAATAAAGAATCAGCGTAACCAGGTTTTGGAGTTCCGGCTCGCTCATACTTAGCTCTTCTTTACTATCTTTAAGGATAAGTTTAACCCTTTCGCCTAAAACGAGGCTTTTTAAAAATACCCGGTCCTGAAGAGTCAGGCGTCCCCTTAACCAGTACAAAAGATCCGCAAAACTTTCAAACTCAGGCTGCTTTTCCATTTCCGGGTGATTTAAAAGGCGAATAAGTCTTTTTGGGGATATCTGGTCACAGAGAGGCCAAAGTTTTTTCTTTAATGATGGGGTAGCGCTTTTAAAAAGTTTTTCTAAATACAAGCAGTATTCTCGATTATCTCCATCAATTAAAATTTGATACGTAAAAAAATTTAGCTCTTCAGGAATATTATCCTTCAACTTATTTAACAGAAACTCTAGATACTCTTTTTGTTTTTTCGAAAGGGTCCTTTTTAACTTGACTTTATGGCGCAAAAGCTCTTTTAATTCTAAATAGCCAAGGGTTCGTTCGGTTAAAAGCTTTTCCCGCTGTAAGTATGTTTCCAGTAGGTTTTCCTGTTCTTCCAGCCATTTTAAGAGGTCGTCTTCCAGCTTTTCCTCCTTAAAGGTAATTAATTGCATTAGTTCATCCTTTAATTGCCTTAGCTTTTCTCCTATATCCAAAACTTTTTCTTCACTCCAAAAACCTTCCTGACTAAACTCCGCAAGAGTCACTGAAAATCTTTCCAGTTGCCAGAAAAACCGCTCAAACTCTTTTTGTATCCGTATCTTAAAAATTTCTTGCTTTTCCTGCTCCTTTAAGTGCTCCTTTAAAAGTTTTAATTTTTCAGTATCCAGCTCATGGTTTGCAACCGCCGGTAGTTTTAATAAAGTTTCTTTAAGCTCCTTCAACTCAAGATCTTTCCTCAGGATTTTTTGGTTTAAATCAGAAAGAAGTTCAAGAATGTTCCTGAACTCATTTTTTTCGCGCCAAAACTCTTTTTCCAAAAAATCATTAAGATACGTTTCAGGATTAATAGTGTAGAGTTCATCGTAAGTCACCGCTACCGTTTCTTCGTCCTCTTTTACTTTTTCAAAGGCCCGCTTTAATCCAAGATAATACGGCCCACAAAAAACATTTACTTTAGGCATAAGTTTAATCGCAAAAAACTCTTGCTGGCTTGAATATACTTGTAAATATTCCATCACCATCCCCCCTTAATTTTATAGTACATATGTTCGATTGAAAAGTAAAGAGCTTTCTGTTAAAACTTTCTAACTACCATTTACACTTAATTTTTTACCATTCACCGACTTTTACTGTTTAAGGCTTACGTTTTTTGGTTATACTTATAGCAAAGCCTAATCTCCTCTCCCTTTTCTCTATATATATTTTAAAGCCGCAAGACTTAACATCTTGCGGCTTTCCTTATTTACTTTCTTTAGAGTACGGTTAGATAAACTTTTCGCTCCCGGGGACCATCAAACTCGGCAAAGTAAATCCCCTGCCAGGTTCCAAGAACTGGTTTACCTTTTTCCAGCGGAATTGAAAGCGACACCCCAATTAAAGATGAGAGTACATGCGCTGGAGAATTACCTTCTAAATGCCTAAAAGGAAGTTTGGGTACCGCTTGCTCCAGATAAGCTTCTAAATCCCTTTTGACGTCCGGGTCCGCATTTTCATTAATTAATACCCCGGCTGTAGTGTGGGGAACATAAATTAACACTGCTTTTGCTTCGGGATAATTTCTAGTAAACTCGAAAACTTTTGCAGTAATCTCAATTAACTCAATTTTTTTAGAGCTTTTAAGCCTTACTACTTCCATATCTACTTATTTTCCTCCAGATACTTTTCTGCCGAAACTGCCGCCTGGGCACCGTCCGCTACCGCAGTCACCACCTGGCGCAGGTCTTTTACCCGGACATCCCCGGCAGCAAAAAGCCCGGGAATGGCGGTAGCCATTTTATCATCGGTTTTAATATAACCGTTTTCTAATTCTAAAAGGCCTTCTAAAAAGGCGGTATTGGGTTTTAAACCCACATAAATAAATACTCCGTCTATTGGGATTTCAGATTTTTCACCGGTCTTTACATTTTTCACCACAACTTTTTCAACTTTTCTTTCCCCGGCAATTTCTTCCACTACTGTATTTAAAACAAATTCTATCTTGGGATTGGCTTTGGCTCTTTCCTGAATAACCTTCGCCGCTCGAAAACCTTCGCGCCGGTGAATAAGGTAAACTTTTTCCACCAATTTTGTAAGATAAATTGCCTCTTCTAAGGCCGAATCCCCGCCACCGACTACTGCTACCGTTTTTCCCCTGAAGAAATTACCATCACAGGTAGCACAGTAGGAAACACCCCGGCCGCGAAACTCTTTTTCCCCGGGAACATTTAATTCTTTAGGCTCGGCGCCGGTAGCGACGATAATCGTTTTGGCATTAATATCGCCAATAGTAGTAGCTAGGTTAAAAATCCCATTTTCTTTTTTAATACTCATCACATCGGCATTTTTAAATTCAGCACCAAATTTTTCGGCTTGCCGTTGCATGTGGACCATCAGCTCAAAACCGCCAATACCGTCCTCAAAACCCGGATAATTTTCAATCCATTCGGTAGTAGCGGCCTGTCCCCCGGGAACACCCCGTTCTAAGATTAGAGGATTTAGGGCAGCCCTCGCTCCATATATTGCCGCAGCTAGCCCCGCCGGGCCTCCGCCGATAATCACCAGTTCTCTTGTTTCCATAAAGTCACGCTCCTTAGTTAAGGTTTTTATTTACAAAAATAAATTAATACTATTTTATTTTTTCGTCAATACTTATTATAGCAAACCACGCCGACGTAAGCTAATTTGGTATTTAAGTAATGTGCTTATAAGCCTATCCCTTTGTTTTTCTTCCACCTCTTCAAATTTTACAAGATAAGTCTCACTGATAGCAGTCTTAGGAGTTTCTATGATTATACCATTAAAGCCAAAATATTGTTCTTCCTCCTCAACATTTAAACTAAATAAAACTGTTACTTGGGTATTTAGTTTCAAAACGATCCCATTTTCTTTTAACTTATTTTTATCAACTACAAATCTTAAGCCATTGCCTCCAAGTTCAATTATTAGTATTTGCACTTTATTACTTCCTATTACTAAAAGACCTCCCCGGGAAACAGGCAATGAGACAAACTGTTCTGGAACTACAAATTCTGGAGTTTCCAGAATATCAAAAACCACCGTTTGATTATATACATTATAAAATTGCAAATGTCCCCGCACATGCGAAGACATTCCTTTATCCTGAAAGTACAAAGAAAGAGGCATATCATAAACTTTTTTAATATCTAAAGTTAACGGGTAATAAAGTTTAATATATAACTTATTTGATTTTTCAGCTTTGTACGAAACCCTACCATCAAAATATTGATTTCCTGCCGCTAAAATTACTTTACTGAATAACTTAGGTAAATCGGGAGTTTTATATTTAAGAGGATTTAAAAGCCTAGTTTTCCTGAAACCGGAAATAAAAGCTTCTACTAAATAAGGATCAAACTGCTTTCCTTTATTATTTACCAGTTCCTCTAAAGCTTCATCATAACCCATAGAAACTTTATAAACCCGCTCACTGATCATAGCCTCAAAACTATCAGCAATTGCTAATATTCGTGAATAAAGGGGAATTTCCTCTCCACTTAATCCTTTCGGATATCCTTTACCGTCAAAACGTTCGTGATGGTATAAAATCACTTCAGCAACTTCACCAAAAAGCGGGAAGTTTTTTAAAAGTTCATAACCAAATTCTGAATGCTTTTGCATTTTTCTTTTCATTTCTTCACTATACTTACCAATGTGTTGCAAGACAATATCTGGAACCATTATTTTCCCGATATCATGTACTGCTGCGGCAATTTGTAAAATTAACCGTTCGCTTTCATCCAGTCCAATTTCACCGGCAATAAGATCAGCATACTCTACTACCCTTTCCATATGTCCGCGAACCAATGGCTCTTTTTCCTCTAATATTTTGTTAAACATAATAATTATTTCAAAGATTAAGTTATAAAATTGTTCAATATACAAAAAATTTTTAAGTTCGTTTACGTTAAGAGCAACAAAGTGAGGATTTAGATCTTTAATGTATCCAATAATTAGTATGTTTTGCGTATTTTCTTCAACTAAAACTGGTATAACTTGCAATGCTTCAATTAGTTTTAATTCGGGAAAATTACTTATTATTTCTTCTTGTTTTAATATTTTGGGTTGATCTAATCTTATAATCCACTCGAGGTTTTCGGTAATTAAGTTAGCATTTAATTTTTCACTAATCTCCTTTTTTACATCAAAAGAAACATTTCCAGCGAATTCACTGAACCGCACATAAATTTTTTATCGGCACTGATCTCAATTAGCAAAATAAAGGCACCGTTTTGTTCTACTAATACATCTTGAAATTTATTGCTTAATCGTCCAATGTACTCCCCGTAACTTCCAATTATTTTCTTTAAATTCATTACCGTTCCCCTGCCTGCACAGTTTTAGATAAAATTGTTATAAATTTATCAATATCATTCCCGGTAACATCTTTATGGGTCACAAAGCGAAAGAAGCCGTTTGCTGGAGGGTTGATTTTAATCCCTGCTTGGAGCAGTTTAGCCGGTAAGTTTTCAAAATTAAGATTAGGCTTAGCTTTAGCCCACACCATGTTAATCTGCACCTTTTTTAAATCCACTTCAAAGCCAAGGTCAATTAACTTTTGGGCAAGATACCGGGCATTTTCATGATCTTCCCGTAATCTCCCGGTCATCTCCTTGAGAGCTACTAACCCTGCTGCCGCTAATATCCCCGCTTGCCGCATACCACCTCCCAGGAGTTTTCGGTTTTTCCGGGCTTTTTCAATAAATTCCCGGCTTCCAGCCAGGATAGAACCAACCGGTGCTGCGAGCCCTTTGGAAAGGCAGAACATGACCGAGTCAGAAAAGCTTGCTATTTCCCGGGCATCTACCCCGAGATAAATTGCAGCATTAAAAATTCTTGCCCCGTCTAAATGAATTTTTAAACCGTGCCTTCTGGCCAATTCCCGGATTTTTTCCATATAAGTAGTGGAAACCACTTCCCCGCTACTGTAAGCATTCTCCAGGCAAATAAGGGAAGTTCTCGGCATGTGGATATCGTTGGGTCTTATGGCCGCTTTTACTTCCTCTAAGTCCATCATGCCAGCATTTGTTTTAAGTCCCCGAAGCTGCACCCCGGATAATACCGCCGGTGCCCCTACTTCATATTTAAAAATATGGCAATCTTCCCCCAGAATCACTTCGTCCCCCCGCTGGGTATGGGTCATAATCGCCAGTTGATTTCCCATAGTACCGCTGGGAACAAAAAGGGCAGCTTCCTTGCCGATTCTATAAGCGGCAAACTCTTCTAGTTCCCGGACCGTTGGGTCATCGCCATAAACATCATCCCCCACTTCCGCCGCATACATAGCTTCTCGCATTTTGAGCGTAGGAGTGGTTACCGTATCACTGCGCAAATCAATATACCTATCCATAGGACCTCCTTATTTATCTCAAAAACTTTTGCACCGCTTTACCGTTTAAATAATCGCATTTTGCTCCCTGCCGGGTATCCCTTTTTTCCAACTCTTCCTCTATTAAATGTTTTATTTTCCACCAGCTTACCCCCCAGTTGGAAAAGAGAACCCCTTCATCGGGACCTTTTCCAATTAACCTTTGCACCACCACTTCCGGACTTAAATACTCTAAAAAAGTTACCACCCACTGAACATATTCCTCTAAAGGAATAATCTCAATTTTCCCCTCGCGGTACATATCCCCCAAAACCGTTTTCTCAGGAATAAAAAGGGTATGGAGCTTTACAAAATCTATCTTTAGAGCTGACATAATCTTAGCATTTTCAATAACATCGGCTAACGTTTCACCTGGCAAGTTTAAAATTAAGTGAGTCGTAACATTTAAGCCAAATTTTTTTTATGCGTAATGCCGCGTCAATAAATTCGGCTAAGGTATGGCCCCGGTTTATTGCAATTAAGTTTTTATAGTTAACCGTCTGCAAACCAAGTTCAACATCTACTTCAATATTTTTTTTATTTTTTACCTCCGTCAGCACCTTCAAGTAGTTATCGTTTACCGCATCGGGCCGGGTAGAAACGGAAAGGCCGACTATATCGCTGTTCTCCACTGCCGCAAGGATATAATCCTGAAAAACCGTAAGCGGGTGATAGGTATTGGTATAGGCCTGAAAATAGACGATAAATTTTTCTGCTTTAAATTTATCCCGAAAATATTTTTTCAACTCTTCTACTTTTTGGGAAATCGCCACAGCATCAGGTAAGCAAACAAACCCTCCGGGAGAATCTTCACAAAAAGTACAGCCCCCGATTCCTACCGTTCCGTCCCGGTTAGGGCAGGTGTGGGGGATATTTACCGGGATTTTATAAACCTTACCGCCAAATTTCTCCTTTAAATACCGGGTATAGGAATAATACCTTTCCATTGTTTTCACCTTTTTTCTTTCTATCTTAACAAATCTTACATAAAAAATAAAACCCCCTTTACCGGGGGCTAAAAAGCTTTTAATTCTAATAGTTTTAAGCGGTTTTCATACTCGGCAAGCTTTTTATCAAACTTAGCAAGACTTTCTTCTAACTGCCTGGTCACCAGCAGCACCCGTTCTTGATTGGCTTTTACCTCAATTAATTGCTGCTGAATAGTTTCCACGTATTGTAAGCCAGAAGTCAACTGGCGGCTTATTTCCTCAATCCTGTTAAAAGCCAGTTCATCCCGAAACTTAAGCTCCGTAATAGCAGTAAGGCCCTGCCGCACTTCTAGGGATAAATCGGCAATCTGGCGGCTGTTGTCGGCAACTCCTTCGGCCACAAGCTGCACCAGGCGCTTAAACTCTTCTATCATGACACCAGTTTGCTCGTCCAAACCTATCCCTCCAGCTTAAGGCTATTAAGTTATATTCAACAAAAAATAGTTTTTTCCTGCTTTACTCAATTTTTTTAACCGTCTTTTTTAAAAAGTATTATTCCCAAGAATAAAAACATTATCAAAAAAACAGTCATCACTAAAACATCGGTAATAAGAGAGTATTCATGATAGGGAAGAAACACATGCTTTAAAAGGTCAATCCCGTAGGCCAAAGGATCAATAGAAGCCAAAGCTGAGAGCCAATTTGGAACCCCTTTTAAAGGATAAATCGCTCCACTTAAGAAAAATAAAGGCATTACGATAAAGTTCGAGATAAATTGAAACCCCTGCATTGACTGCATCCGGGCAGCTATGACAATTCCCAGGGCCGCCATGGTAAGGGCAATAAAATACATAGTAAAAAAGGCTTTTACGACCATGGAAAAAGTAAGATTTATCCCTACCGCTGGAGCAAAAATTAAAATAATCGTGCCCTGGATAACCGAAGTAGTAGCCCCACCTAAAGCTTTACCTAAAACGATACTCTCCCGGGAAGCGGGAGATACCAAGACCTCTTTTAAAAAGCCAAACTCCCGGTCCCAAACAATGGAAATTGACGAAAATACCGCCGAAAACAATACGGTCATACCCACAATTCCTGGAAAAATAAAAGTACGGTAGTTAACTCCATCAGGCCCCGTAAAAGCTGCACTCATGCCACCGCCCATCACAAAAAGCCAAATAGCTGGCTGCACTACGGAAGTAATTATCCGTACCTTTTCCCGGAAATAACGGATAAGTTCCCGATAAAAAATAGCCCAAAGAGCTGCCATTACTGCCACCTCCTGCGCCGATGAAAGGCCGGGGCTTTACCATTGGTTATAACCTCATCTCTAAGTTCCCGTCCGGTAAGCTTAAGGAAAACATCGTCTAAAGTAGGCTTCTTTAAAGAAACAGAAGTAACTGGATACGGCAGTTCCTTTAATAATTGCGGAATAAAAGTTTCGGCATCGGTAACTTCCACCACTACCTGATTTTTTATAAGCTTGGCCTCCAAGTTAAACTTTTCTTTGATAAAGATAATAATCCCCGACGCTTCCATGGAATTTATGTAAACAATATTGTTGCCCACCATTTTCTTTAAATTCTGGGGCGTATCTAAAGCAATTATCCTCCCCTGGTCAATTACCGCAATACGGTCACAGTTTTCCGCTTCATCCATGTAATGGGTGGTAAGAAAAATTGTAATGCCCTTTTCTTTACGGATTTTATGAATATAATCCCAGATATGGGCCCGAGTTTGAGGGTCAAGGCCAATAGTAGGCTCGTCAAGAAAAAGAATTTTTGGATGGTGTAAAAGCCCCCGGGCAATTTCCAGCCGCCGCTTCATCCCCCCGGAAAAGGTCTGAACTAAGCTATCTTTTCTTTCATATAGCTCCACCATTTTAAGCACCATTTCAATTCGCTCCCGGCGCTCTCGGGTAGGGATATTATAAATTAACGCGTGAAACCAGAGGTTTTCGTAAGCCGTTAAGTTTCGGTCCAGCGTAGGATCCTGAAACACTAGGCCAATATTCTGCCGCACTTTATCCTTTTCCCGCCATAAATCAAAGCCCGCTACATGCCCCTTGCCTCCGTCGGGCTTTAAAATCGTACAAAGCATGGAAATCGTAGTAGTTTTTCCCGCCCCATTGGGTCCTAAAAAACCAAAGACCTCACCTTCATAAACGGTAAGGTCTACCCCCTTTACCGCTTCAACCTCTTTAAAACGCTTGGTAAGGCCGGTAACTTCTATAGCCGCCATCGCCATTCCCCCGAAATCTTAGATTTCCTGTAAAAATCCTTTAAAAATATCCAAGGCTTCCGTATTTAAGCTTTCATCTAAAATTTTTATTTTTACAATTTCTTTAGGATAAACATGTAAGTGGTATAACCTTTTTAGCAAGAGCTATAATAAAGTCAATCTCCCCATTTTTTAATTGTAATTTTAAAAAGTTAGAACTCTCAAGGTAATCCTCAGTCCTTTATGCCACAATACTATTTATTCTTGGAGTAAGCCAGGTAAGATTCTGGGCATCGGTAAAAAATATATCGACATCTTTACTTACCCGGTGCTTGAAATAATAATTAAGGGCACTTTCCCTACCAAAACTCCAACCGTTTTACCAACGTCCGGTAATATTTGAGAAGCTCTTTTTCCGAAAGATTATGTTTAATTAAAACATCAAAATCACCTGCACTTTTTCTTAATTTTACCATACCCCTCCAGGGTTTGGAAGATTGGAATGATTGACACCAGGAAAGGTCCGTGCTAAAATTATTTAAGGAAAATCGGGCGCGTAGCTCAGCGGGAGAGCGCTTGACTCACATTCAAGAGGTCGCAGGTTCGAAACCTGCCGCGCCCACCATTTATTTTCAAGGCTTTCAGGCTTTTTGCGAATCGAACATCTTCTCTTGTTTTTGTATTTGTCTGCAATTGTCTGCAATTGTTCTTAGTCAGTAACATTTTTAACACCACTATTTTAATCTACATATTTATCTTTCTGAGTCTGCATTTCCACTGCAGACCTTTTCTCTTTTATACGCAGTATAAATAGAACCTACAACATTTCTCAAACTCTCATCTATACTGAGATTTCGATGTACATAGTATTTAAATGTGGTATTTAAACTTGCATGCCCCAGCAGTTCCTGCAGTGCTTTTACATTTGAAGATACATTGAGAAAATTTGTAGCAAAAGCGTGACGAAAATCATGACAGCTAAATTTGGGAAGATTAAGATCTCTTTTTTGATTTTGTTTAAATCTCTTCGAACGTTGCTTTCAAGAATCGCATTCCCATATTTTGTCGCAAAAACAAATCCCTCATCTTTATACTTATCACGATATTTCATTTTATCTATCAATTGTTGTTTTTTCCTCTTTTTTAATAATTCAATTAATTCATCTGATATAAAAACTGTCCGAATACTGCTGGGCGTTTTTGGTTCTTTTTGAATCCTTTTTCTCCCTATTACTTGGCCAGTTGCATCAAATTCCAGAACATCCTGAATATTTTCTTCAATGTAAATTATCTTCTTATTAAAATCAATATTATCCCACTTTAAAGCTAAAGCCTCGCCTCTTCTTATACCTGTTTCAGCAAGCAGTAAATAAAAATCATAGAAATTACTTTTTCTTTCTTTTGCTCTTTCAAGTACTCTTAAAATATTTTCTCCTGAAATCACCTAACGTTTTTGGTTTATTTTGACCACTTCACGTTTTTCCACAGGAAGTTCTATAAACTTCGCAGGATTCTTTTGAATAACATCATTCATAATTGCATACTCCAGAGCACCACTGTTATTTAGCAAATTATCTTCTCCAAAGCCCTCGGAAATTTTTCAAAATAAAACAGCGGCTTAACCTTTTTAGACCCCAAATATTTTGCTATAATTTTTGCAAAATATTTGGGGTGATTTATTTTGATGATTTTTTATGATTTTGGCTTATCTGTTCGAGAATATGCCCGTCGGGGCAAAAAGAATGATTTTCCCGAGGTTGACATTTGCCCGCATTGTAAAGGGCATATTAGGCTGTTACGGCACGGGTTTTATTTTAGATATGCAATCACTAATAATAACCCTTTTTTCATCCCTATCTGCCGTTTGAAATGTCCTTCCTGTGGTAAAACCGTCTCAATAATCCCTTCTTTCTTACTTCCGTATTTTCAGCATTCTGTAGCTACTATTTTGATAAAACTTA
>NZ_BDJK01000023.1 GCF_001950255.1 Carboxydothermus pertinax | reverse complement strand
TACTACATAAATATTTGTTTAAAGGAAGATTTTACAGCTATAAAAAGCCAATTTGCGCCTAAAAAATGTTACTTTTTCAGTCCTCTCGGATTATTGCTGGGGCCCAAAATGCGTATAATACTTTGAAACAACTTGGTTTAGAAATCGAATATTTTGTTTCCGAGGGAACGGAAGTCCAACCGGAAACAGTTATTGCCCGCTTTAAAGGAAATCCCAAACAAATTACGCAAGCGGAAGAAGTAGTAATGGGTTATTTAATGAAAACGTCCGGGATTGCTACTGCCACCCGGCGGGCGATTAATTTGGCTGAAGGAAAGATCAGGATTGTTTCCGGGGCCTGGAAAAAGATGCCTTCCGAAATGAAACAATTAATAAGGGAAGCGATTGCTGTTGGTGGTGGATCTTTTCGCATTCTTGATGTTCCTTTTGTATATTTGGACAAGAATTATATTCGCATGTTTGGAAGTATCGTTGAAGCATTAAAGAGTGCTGAGGTATTTAGTGATAGGTATAAAGTAGTTCAGTTAAGAGGCGAAATGAAAGACATTAAAGAGGAAGCAATTGAAGCGGCTACAAATGGAGCTTATGTGCTCATGGTAGATACAGGCAAAATTTCTGACGTTAAAATTGTTAATAGTACGTTAGAGGAGCTTGGAGTAAGAAAAGAAAAGCTTGTAGCATTTGCCGGAGGAGTAAAAATAAATGCTATTCCTAGCTACCTTGGCTTAGGGATAGACATTCTCGATATAGGATCCGAAATAGTTGATGCGCCGCTAATGGATATGAAATTAGATGTAATAAGCGAAGGAAAGGAGGGAGAGGATGGAACTTAACCTTTTAGAAAAGACAGAACTGTGGATTGAAAATATCAAATTACAAAATGCTAATCTATCAACAATTGCCGAAGTTGTGGCCGATGTTCTTGAAATCCCAAGGGATAAAGTACTTGTGGTGGATGTCAGGGAAAATCATATTACTTTAGACATTTTACAAAAAACAATTCAGGCTGAACAGGTATTTGGCAAAAAGCAACAATTATTAAAAAGGCTGTCGGAAATACCTGGAGTTAATATCGTACCGGAAACTGACATTCATTCGGAAGGCATATTGGGTTTTATTTCCCTTGATGAATCCGAAGTACCTCAGGTTTTAGCGAGAACAGAAAAGATTGTTGATGAGATAAAAACGAAGATTACGAAAAGAGTTATTGTTCTTCCGACAGGTTTTGAAGTTAAAAGAGGAATGATTACTGATACCAATACCCCGTATATTATGCAGCGGATGACAGAGGCTGGTTATAAAGTAACTAAGGGAGAAATTCTGGATGATTCTGCTGATTACATCGCTGCGAAGTTAAATGATGCCGTAAATTCGGGCTACGGAGTAATAATTACTACTGGGGGTATTGGAGCTGAAGATAAAGACAGGACAGTTGAGGGGGTTTTGCTTGTAGACCCGCAAGCAGCAACTCCTTATATTGTTAAGTATCAGCAAGGAACGGGACGCCATGAAAAAAACGGCGTGCGAATTGCTGTTGGGATGGTGGGAAACAGTTTAATTGTCTCTCTGCCAGGGCCACATGATGAAGTTAAATTAGCTCTGGAAGTGCTTATAAGGGCTCTTGATGAGGGAAAGAGCAAGGAAGAAATTGCCCAGGAAATTGCCAGTGTTTTGCGGGCCAAGTTACAAGCGGCAGGTTTCAAACATCATTAAAAATAAATTAAGAGGAGGGAAAATATGGATAAAACTGCTTTACAAGCAGCAGCGGATGCGCTCTGGAAAGCCAGTCAAGAAAGAATAGCGTTAGAACAGCCTTTAACGGAAATTTATCCTGATATTACAATTAGGGATGCTTATCAGGTTCAGTTAATAAATGTAGACAAGAAAAAAGCTCTGGGGCATAAAGTTGTTGGTAAAAAAATAGGTTTAACCAGCAGGGCAATGCAGCAAATGCTTGGAGTTCATGAGCCGGATTACGGGCATGTAACTGATGACATGATTGGCGATGAAGAAGTTGCTATTTCTCGTTCTAAGTTATTGCAACCCAAGATTGAAGCGGAAATTGCCTTTGTTTTAAAGGATAGACTAGTTGGCCCAGGAGTTACTTTAACTAAAGTATTGCAAGCGACAGCAGGAGTAATTCCAGTATTTGAAATAATTGATAGTCGGATTAAAGACTGGAAGATTAAGATTCAGGATACTATTGCCGATAATGCTTCCAGTGCGATGGTTGTTTTAGGAAGTAAGTTAATACCGATAGATCAAGTTAATCTTAAATATGTTGGGTTAGTATTAGAAAAAAATGGAGAGATAATTGATACTGCCGCCGGAGCAGCGGTTTTAGGGCACCCTGCATTAGCTGTTGCCTGGCTTGCCAATAAGCTTTCCGAGTTTGGTATTGCTTTGGAACCAGGGGAGATTATTTTATCCGGTTCGTTTACTAAAGCGTATGAAGTTACTGGTAATGACCATTTTGTTGCCAGTTTCGGGCCTCTTGGCTCGGTTAAAGTAAAATTTACTGATTAATGATTAAAAATTAATATGGCAAAGGAGTGAAGCAAATGTCGAACAAAATTAAAGCTGCCATTATCGGTCCTGGCAATATCGGGATGGATTTAATGTTTAAATTAATGCGAAGTAAATATATTGATGTTGACACAGTTGTTGGCATTATTCCGGAATCGGAAGGACTGGCATTAGCCAGAAAGCATGGAAAGAAGACTAGTGCTGAAGGAATAAAAGCAATTTTAGGAAATAAAGATATTAAAATAGTTTTTGATGCTACCAGTGCCAAAGCTCATTTAAAACATGCTCCTTTATTAGAACAAGATGGTAAAATTGCTATTGACCTGACACCTGCCGCAGTTGGTCCTTATTGTGTTCCTGCAGTAACTATGGAGGAACAATTAAATTGCAAAAATGTTAATATGGTTACTTGTGCCGGACAAGCTACTACTCCAATTGTTTATGCAATTAACAAAATTGCCGATGTAAAATATGCTGAAATAGTATCTACTATAAGTAGCCGGAGTGCTGGTCCCGGAACGCGGCAGAATATCGACGAGTTTACCGAAACTACGGCAAAAGCACTGGAAAAAATTGGCGGAGCCGATAAAGGAAAAGCAATAATTATTCTTAACCCGGCTGAACCGCCAATTATGATGCGAAATACTATTTACACTCGGGTAGCAAATCCAGATGCTCCTGGAATTATCGAGGCAATAGAAGAAATGGTGGAGAAGATCAAGAAATATGTTCCAGGTTATCGCTTGAAAGTTCCTCCAATCATTGATGGGGATAAGATTACCACAATAATTGAAGTTGAAGGTGAGGGAGCATATTTGCCCAAATATGCCGGTAATCTTGATATAATCACGGCAGCAGCAGTAGCTTTTGCTGATGAAGTAGCTAAAAAGTTGCTGGCTGAGGAGCAAGCTAAGGAGGTTAGAGCAAATGGCTAAAAAGATTAGAATAATTGACAGTACCTTAAGAGATGGAATGCATGCGGTAAGCCACCAGTTCACACCCGAGGAAATGGCAGAAATTGCAGCAGGACTGGATGCGGCAGGAATTGACACACTTGAAGTAAGCCATGGTGATGGATTGGGTGGTTCGAGCTATAATTATGGATTTGCGGCTGCAAAAGACGAAGATTATTTAAAAGCCGTATCTCAAGTTCTAAAAAATTCAAAGTTAGGTGTCCTTTTGCTGCCAGGAATTGGTACTGCTCATGATTTGGAGATGGCTGCAAAATTTGGTGCAAAAGTTGTGCGAGTTGCTACCCACTGTACGGAAGCCGATATTGGCGAACAGCATATCAAGATTGCCAAGGAATTAGGAATGGAAGCTATTGGATTTCTAATGATGAGCCATATGGTTCCTCCAGAAAAACTTGTGGAGCAAGCGAAATTATTTGAAAGTTATGGAGCAGATGCGGTTTATGTTACCGACTCTGCTGGTGCTATGACTCCCTATGATGTTAAAAAGCGCATTGAAGCGGTTAAAGATGCTATTAGTGTTCCCGTTGGATTCCATGCTCATAATAATTTAGGACTAGCGATTGGTAATACTCTGGCAGCTATCGAAGCTGGAGCAACGTATGTTGATGGTACTACTAGAGGACTTGGAGCAGGGGCAGGAAATTCGCAAACGGAAATTTTGGTTGCTGTTCTGGCGAAGTTAGGTTATGAAACTGGTGTTGATTTGTATAAAATTATGGATGTAGCAGAAGAACTTGTTGCTCCTAAAATGAGAAGACCGCAAATTGTTGATAAAGCGGCATTAAGTTTAGGTTATGCGGGTGTTTACGGAAGCTTTCTCTTACATGCTATGCGGGCAGCAGAAAAGTTTAAAGTTGATGTTCGTGATATTTTAATAGAGTTAGGAAGATTAAAAACTGTTGGCGGCCAAGAAGATATGATAGTTGATGTTGCCTATGAATTGAGTAAAGCAAAGAAGCAATAAATGTTTTTTTATTTCAATTAATAAAAACAGAATACGATAATGATGAATAAATTGAATAATTATTGTAAAGCAGGCTAGAAGCACTCTGGCCTGCTTTAGTGGTTTTTTCGCTAATATGTTACTAATTTGTTATAACTTTGTAGTATAATTTTTATGGCTGAAAAACATAAAGGTAAGATATTTAGCCTTAAATATTAATCTAAATTGGAGGTTAGAAGGTAGTGGATCAGATTAGAAGAAACAAGCTTGAGAAACTACAAAATATTTTACAAGAAATGGGGAGTGTCGTGATTGCTTTTTCTGGAGGGGTGGACAGTACCTTTCTCTTAAAAGTTGCCAGAGACGTACTGGGAGATAACGCTCTTGCGGTTACCGCAACCTCATCAACTTACCCTGCCGTTGAGCTGGAAGAAGCAAAAAGATTAGCCCGGATTCTTGGTGCTCGACATCTCATAATCGAATCGGAAGAATTGAATATTGAAGGGTTTGCCAATAACCCGCCTAATCGTTGCTATTTTTGTAAGAAGGAGTTATTTACAAAACTTTTACAGGTTGCCGAGAGGGAAGGGATGGCTTTTGTTTTAGATGGGTCTAACGCTGACGATTTAAATGATTTTCGTCCTGGGATGGAAGCAGCTAAAGAATTGGGAGTGAGAAGTCCCCTTAAAGAAGCTGGTTTAACTAAAGACGATATTCGCTATTTATCCAGAGAAATGGGTTTGCCCACCTGGAATAAGCCTTCCTTTGCTTGTTTAAGTTCTCGTTTTCCTTATGGAACCAAAATAACAAAAGAAAAATTAAACCAAGTTGATAGAGGAGAAAGCTTTTTAAGAGCGCTCGGGTTTCAGCAAATTCGTTTAAGACATCATGGTGAAATTGCCCGGATCGAGATAAAAAGAGAACAATTTCCCCTATTAATAGAGAAAGCTCAAGAGATAGTGGAGAAGTTAAAAGACTGCGGTTTTACCTATGTAACATTGGATCTTGAAGGTTATCGAACCGGAAGTATGAATGAACCTCTTTTAAGAAAGGGCGAAACCCAATGAATGAAAAAAGACTTCGCCAGCTGCTTACCAGTATTCAAAATAAAGAAATAAGTGTCGAGGAAGGGATAGCAAGATTAAAAGGTTTACCTTTTGATGATTTAGGCTTTGCAAAAGTTGATCATCACCGGCAATTACGCCAGGGGTTTCCCGAAGTTGTTTATTGCGCGGGAAAAACCAAGGAGCAGATAGTAGCAATAATGGAAAATCTGGTAAACAAATCAGAAAATAATATTTTGGCAACAAGAGCATCAGGGGAAGTTTACGAAGAGGTAGTTAAAAAAATACCGGATGCGGTGTATTATGAATTAGCAAGGGCAATAGTAGTGTGGCGAGGAGAGCAGGAGAAACGAGGGCATATATTGGTGGTGAGTGCGGGAACTTCCGATATTCCTGTTGCGGAGGAAGCGGTAATAACTGCAGAAGTTATGGGAAACCGGGTGGAGCGCCTTTACGACACGGGAGTTGCTGGTATTCACCGTTTATTGAGTCAAAAGGAGAAACTGTTTGCTGCTCGGGTTTTAATTGTAGTAGCCGGAATGGAAGGAGCCTTAGCCAGTGTGGTTGCCGGATTGGTAGACAAGCCGGTAATTGCGGTACCAACGAGTGTTGGTTATGGAGCAAATTTTGGGGGACTTGCGGCATTACTTACTATGCTTAACAGCTGTGCCAGTGGAGTAGGGGTAGTGAATATTGATAATGGATTTGGAGCCGGATACTTAGCAAGTTTAATAAACCGATTGGGAGAGGTTGAGTCATGAAAATTGCCTATTTTCATTGTTTTGCCGGAATAAGTGGTGACATGATTTTAGGAGCTTTAATTGATGCAGGGTTGGATTTCGAACAATTAAAAGCTGATTTAGCTAAACTATCATTGGATGGTTATGAGCTACAAGTAAAAAAAGTAAAGAAACAAGGGATAAGTGCGACCAAAGTAGATGTAATAATAGAGGAGGAACATGCACACCGTCATCTTCAGGACATAAAGAAAATCATAAGCGAAAGCTCGTTACCAGAGGTTGTAAAAGAAAAGAGTATCCAAATTTTTACCCGTTTGGGTGAGGCGGAGGCCAAGGTCCATCAAACTACATTAGATAAGGTACATTTTCATGAAGTAGGGGCAAAAGATGCGATAATTGATATAGTTGGTGCAGTAATAGGGCTATGGCGCTTAGGAATAGAAGAGGTATACTCCTCACCCATTCACACCGGGATGGGTTTTACTCAAAGTGCTCATGGGAAAATTCCCGTTCCGGCACCGGCAACCTTAGAACTTTTAAAAGGCTGTCCCATTTACAGTGAAGGTATTGAGGCAGAGCTTACAACGCCAACGGGTGCGGCAATTCTTACATCATTTTGTAAGGAATACGGAGATATGCCGCTTATGGAAGTAACCCAAATAGGTTATGGTGCGGGCGAAAGGGATTTAAAGATTCCAAACGTTTTGCGCTTGAATATTGGGGTTAAAAGGGAAGAAAAAGGTTTTTATAAACATACCGATAGGGAAAATGGTTTTCACCAGGGAGAAGCAGTAAAAATCGAAGCTAACATAGATGATATGAACCCAGAATTTTATGATTATTTAATTACCAAATTTTTAAAAGCAGGTGCAATGGATGTCTATTTGGAAAGAGTGCAGATGAAGAAAAATAGGCCAGCGATTCTGCTCAATTTGCTGGTTCATGCTCACCAAGTGGAAGAGTTTTGTCGGCTGATATTTGCAGAGACGACCTCAATTGGAGTCCGCACCTATCCGGTTAAGAAATACATGTTGCCCTATGAAATTATTTCGGTGGAAACGGAATTTGGCCCGGTACCGGTAAAGGTAGCACGATATCAAAATGTTGTCCTTAACATAGCCCCCGAATATGAGGTTTGTCGAAAAATTGCCGATGAACAGCAAAAACCTCTTAAAGAAATTTACGATTTAGTAAAATTCCATGCTTTTAAAGTACTAAACATAAAATAAAGCAAGTGAAGATTAATATCAAAACAGGATGCTCGAAAGCTATTTTTCAACAATAAGTAGGAGGATAAAAATGTTGTATTCTAATCCTTTTGGGGACTATCCTGTGATAGGCAAAAATACTTATGTTCACCCGTCTGCCCAAATAATTGGCCGGGTGGAGATTGGGGAAAACTGCTTTATTGGGCCCAATGCGGTTATTAGGGCAGATGAGCCGGATAAGGGAAAGGTAAGTCCAATAATAATTGGTAACAATGTAAATGTCCAGGACGGAGTAATAATTCATGCTTTAGCGGGTACTGAAGTGAGAATTGGTAACAATGTCTCCTTGGCCCATGGGGCGATCGTCCACGGCCCGGTAACCATCAAAGAAAACTGTTTTATTGGATTTGGAGCATTAGTATTTAAAGCGGTATTAAATGAATGGGTATTTGTAGGGCATAGGGCCTTGATTCAGGAAATGGAAATCGAAAGGGAAAGATTTATTCCCGAAGGAGTGATTGTAACTACTGAGGTTTCACTTCCCACTCTTTCTTTTGCCCAAAAAAAATTTATGGAAGATGTTTGCAAGGTAAACTTAATTTTAGCCAAACAATATTTAAATAGAAACAAGGAGTAATTTGAGAGAGTTTAATTTAGAAATTATAAGTTTAAATGGTTTTAGGGAATGTAAATTGTTTTGTGTAATTGGTTTTTACCTAACTAAAATGGCAGTACTTTAAGTAGCTTTACCTGCCAGGAGGATAGGGCAATGCCGAGGGGCAACCTGAGCGCCTGGCATGGTTTGCCGGGGATAGGGGGGTAACTCCCCCCTCCCAAAATTATCCCTGGGAAATCTAAAGCGATAAACCTCGGGGGTTTGGGGGCAGAGCCCCCATGATCTTGCTTTTATTTTGCCTATCTCATGGTTAAATAATCATTCTTTCACCAAAATATATAATTAATTGTGATACGCATTGCTCCCAGTCTTTTATGGTTATCGTTCCATTTTTGCATATCAACATATTTTCAAGGTTTTGCATGAGCGATTATTTTAGCGTTCTCAGTATTTAGTTAAATTCTTAATCTGGGGTTAATTTAGGTAAAACATTACTTTTCATTCTTTGCAATTCTGTATTATTTTTGGCAAAAGTGTGTTAGAAATTGCATCTATTTCTTATTATAATTTTACAAGAAATTAAAACAAATCAAAAAATTTTATTAATTTATACTTAAATTTTTCTAAATATTTCTAAAAGGGGGAATTTTATGGCCGGTTATTGCGGAAAAGTATTGAGAGTTAACCTTTCCACCGGTGAAATTAAGAAAGAGCCCCTGGATTTGGCTGTAGCCAAAAAGTTTTTAGGTGGTCGGGGACTTGGCAGTTATTTTTTATTCCAGGAAATTGATCCCGGGGTTGATCCGCTTTCGGAGGAAAATAAAATTATTTTTGCAACCGGGCCTCTTACAGGGTCTTCTGCTCCGACTTCGGGACGGTACATGGTAATTACCAAATCGCCTCTTACTGGAACGATTGCTAGTTCAAACTCTGGTGGTTTTTGGGGAGCGGAATTAAAGTTTGCTGGCTATGATTTAATTATCGTTGAAGGAAAAGCCGTTAAACCAAGCTACCTATACATTAAAGACGATACTGTTGAAATTAGAGATGCTCAGAATTACTGGGGTAAGCTTGTATCTGATACTACGGTACTTCTTCAAGAAGAGGTTGGCGATCCCAAGGCACGGGTACTGACTATCGGTCCTGCTGGCGAAAAGCTTTCACCCATAGCTTCGGTGATGAACGAAAAATACCGGGCTGCTGGCCGTTCTGGTGTAGGTGCTGTCATGGGCAGTAAAAACTTAAAAGCAATCGTTGTAAGAGGATCCGGAAAAGTTGTGCCTGCAGAGCCAGAAAAAACTAAAGAACTTTTATCGTCTTTAATTAAGAAAATTCGGGAAGATGGGGTTAGTGGCCAGGGCTTGCCTAATTATGGTACGGCGGTTCTGGTAAATATTATTAATGAAAATGGTGTTATGCCAACTAACAACTTCCAGAAATCTTATTTCCCAAATGCTGATGAGATTTCGGGAGAAACATTATCCGAAAAATACTTGGTAAAGAAGGATCCTTGTTATCGCTGCCCTATTGCGTGCGGCCGCTACTGTAAAGTTGATGGTGAGGAAGGCGGCGGTCCGGAGTACGAAACTATCTGGGCCTTTGGTGCGGATTGCGGAGTTGATGACCTTGAGGCTATTATTAAAGCCAATAACTTTTGCAACGAATATGGATTAGATACTATTTCTGCGGGTGCTACTATTGCCTGTGCAATGGAGCTTTACGAAAAAGGTTATATTAAACGAGAAGAACTAGATGGTCCGGAATTAAAATTTGGCTCGGTGGAAGCCGTTCTTGAGTGGACCCGTAAGATGGGTGCTGGCGAAGGTTTTGGCGCAAAACTGGCCCTTGGCTCTTACCGCTTAGCTGAGTCTTATGGAGTTCCGGAACTTTCAATGTCTGTAAAAAAACAGGAACTTCCGGCTTATGACCCCCGCGGTATTCAAGGGCATGGCTTACAGTATGCCACTTCCAACCGTGGCGGCTGTCACGTCCGAGGTTACCTGATTTCACCAGAAATTCTTGGGTCTCCGGAAAAAATTGACCGCTTTGCCTTAGAGGGCAAAGCTGAGTGGGTTAAGCTCTTCCAGGACTTAACCGCAGTTATTGACTCTCTGGGACTTTGCCTCTTTACCTCTTTTGCTTTAAGTGCCGATGACTATCGGGACCTCTTTAACTACATTGTTGGTGAAAATTACACTACTGAAGAAATACTAACAGCCGGGGAACGGATCTGGAATTTAGAGCGGGTTTTTAACTTAAAAGCAGGTATAGATCCAAAAGAAGATACCCTACCCAAGCGGCTTTTAGAGGAGCCTATCCCTCATGGACCTTCTAAGGGGCATAAGCACCGTCTGGTAGAACTTCTGCCGGACTACTATAAAGTTCGGGGGTGGGATGAGAAA
The DNA here is from genome assembly GCF_001950255.1 of Carboxydothermus pertinax. Taxonomy (NCBI): domain Bacteria; kingdom Bacillati; phylum Bacillota; class Clostridia; order Thermoanaerobacterales; family Thermoanaerobacteraceae; genus Carboxydothermus; species Carboxydothermus pertinax. Next base: position 37,215 of record NZ_BDJK01000023.1, on the reverse strand, counting down.
GGGATTCCTACCGCTGAAAAGCTTAAAGCTTTAGGGTTATAACTAGAAATCAGGGACTTCCTAAATTTCCAAGAGTTATATGTTGTTTAAAAAAGAAGATAAAAAATCCTCTTTTACCGGATGAAACATTAGAAATTAAAAATCCTGCCGCCTGACAGGATTTTTTCTTTTTTACCTCTTTTTTCCGTCACCCTTTTACCTTTCCCGCATATCATATAGGGAAGAGGATGCGGGAGGGATGGTATGGGTGTTTTTGGCGCACTTATCACCCTGGTAGTGGAAGGCCTTTTATTTTTACTTGGGTATTTGGCGGGCAGTGCTTTTCCCCAGCCGTTATCGGAAGAAGAGGAGGCGTACTATATTGAAAGGCTTTTGCAGGGTGACCGGGAGGCCCGGGATGTACTGGCGGAGCGAAATTTACGACTGGTAGCCCATATTGTAAAAAAATTTGAAGGTACCGGGGAAGCAACGGAAGATTTAATTTCCATTGGTACCATTGGGCTCATTAAAGCTATCGATACCTTTCGTCCCGATAAAGGGACCAAACTGGCCACTTATGCGGCAAAATGCGTGGAAAATGAAATCTTGATGCATCTTCGCGCCACCAAGAAAAACCGGGGTGAGGTTTCCCTTTATGACCCGATTGGTTTTGATAAAGAAGGGAATGAAATTACTCTTTTAGATATTCTTGGCACCCGGGGGGATATTGTTTTAGAACAGGTGATGCAAATGCTTGATGCCGAAACTATTGAAAAAAATCTCCAAAAACTTACGCCCCGGGAGCGGAAAGTGATTGAAGACCGGTTTGGGCTTTCCCAAAATCCGAAAAAAACCCAGCGGGAAATTGCCAAAAAAATGGGGATTTCCCGGTCTTATGTTTCAAGGATTGAAAAGAAAGCAATTTTAAAACTCTTAAATTGTTTCCCGGAAAACAATTTAAAGCATTAAACCGCCGAAAGATGGCGGTTTTTTATTTTTTAAAAAATAATTTACAAATAAAAGATTTTTCGATATTCTTAAACTAGAATATCGGAGGTGGAAGTTTGCGGTTAAGAAGTAAATTATGGATTGTAACCGACGAGGGAGAAAAATTGTTTGGCGATGGACCTTACCGGTTGCTTTTGGGAGTGCAGAAAACCGGTTCTTTAAAACGGGCCGCCGACGAACAAAAGATGGCTTACAGTAAAGCGTATATGTTGTTAAAATCTATTGAGAAACGCCTTGGAGTAAAAATTATTAATTTTTACAAGGGAGGGAAAAATGGCGGAGGAGCAGTAGTAACTGCCGAGGGGCAAAAATTATTAAAAAAGTATGAACAATTTAGTACCGAAGCTCGCAATTATTTAAATGAATTATTTAAGAAATATTTTGAAGGGGGAAAATAATGACTGGACGAAAACAACTTATAGTAGGCTTTTTTTTATCATTTTTGGCGCTAGGGTCAGTTTTTTTAACAGCTGGTTGTACTGAAAGTTCAGGTAAAAAGCCCCAAGAGGTTGAAATCTTAGTGGGAGCAGCTGCGGACTTGCAAGGAGCTTTTAAAGAAATTGGTCAGCGGTTTACCCAAAAGACAGGGATTAAAGTTAACTACTCTTTTGGCTCCTCGGGAATCTTGACTGAGCAAATTGAAAATGGTGCGCCTATAGATGTTTTTGCTTCGGCCGATCAATCTTACGTCAAGCGATTGGAGAAAAAAAATCTTGTTTTTTCTGATTCGCTAAAGGTTTACGCCAGAGGAAAAATTGTTTTAGCTCAAGCTAAAAACCATACCCTTAGACTTAATACGTTAAATGACTTGTTAAATCCTAGGATTAAAAAAATCGCAATAGCTAATCCGAAACATGCACCTTACGGCAAAGCTGCGCAGGAAGCTCTCCAAAATGCAGGCTTATGGAGGCGTCTAAAGGATAAAATTGTCTATGGCAACAACATCCGGGATACACAAACCCTGGTGGAAACCGGAAATACTGATGCTGGTATTTTGGCCTTATCTCTGGTTAAAGATACAAAATTAAATTATCTTCTGGTTGCTCAAAATCTTTATAAACCTTTAGACCAAACAATTGCTGTTGTAAAAGGAAGTAAATACGAGAAAGCTGCCCGGAAGTTTGTAGAGTTTGTCTCTGGGAATGAAGGCCAAAAAATCCTCAAAAAGTATGGCTTTGAAATACCTAAATAACATAACTAATGAAAAAGTTCAACTTTTGCTTAACTAGGAGGACAAGCAGGTGAAAGGGATTAATTTTTTTCCTTTGTACCTTTCTTTTAAAGTTTCTTTTTTAGCAACTTTTTTGGCTTTACTTATTGGTTTACCTTTAGCTTGGCTTTTAGCCAAAAAAAACTGGCGGGGAAAAGAGCTTTTGGATGCTGCTTTTACTTTACCAATGGTGTTACCGCCTACGGTGTTAGGCTATTATCTTTTACTTGTTGTTGGACGGCAGAGTGCAGTAGGTCATTTTCTGGAAACACGGCTGGGTATCTCGTTGGTTTTTACCTGGGAGGGAGCTGTTTTAGCGGCAACAATTATTTCTTTACCATTAATTATTAAATCAGCTCGGGCAGCGTTTGAAAGGGTGGATCCAAATTTGGAGGATGTGGCCCGGAGTTTGGGTAAAGGGGAAATTACCATATTTTTCACCATAAGTTTGCCCTTAGCTTGGCGAGGGATTGTGGCGGGTACTATCTTAGCTTGGGCTAGAGCCTTAGGGGATTTTGGGGCAACTTTAATGGTTGCCGGGAATATACCTGGGAAAACGCAGACGATGTCTATTGCTATTTATGATGCAGTGGTAGCGGGAAATTTTTCTTTAGCAAATACTTTAGTGGCTATTATTACGGTAATTGCTTTGCTTACCCTTTGGAGTCTAAATCGCCTAAATAGGAAAATTTACCAGTTTCCGTTGGTAAAATAGCTAGGACTAAATAGATGAGGTGGTTTTTCGTTGCTAGAAGTTGAAATAGAAAAAAATCTAAGTTCAACGGGTTTTTCCCTTCAGCTTTCTTTGCATCTTGGCAATGAATTTTTAACTATCCTAGGCCCTTCGGGTGCTGGCAAAAGCCTAACCTTGAGGCTCCTCGCGGGTATTTTAGCCCCTGATCAGGGAAAGATAGTGCTTAATCATCGGATTCTTTATGATAGTAAAAACAACATAAACATACCACCTCAACTAAGGCGTATTGGCCTGGTCCTCCAAAATTATGCTCTTTTTCCCCATATGTCAGTAGAAGAAAACATTGCGTATGGGATCAGTAAATGGGAAAGAAAAAAAAGAAAGGCGAGGGTGCAGGAACTTCTTCAGAAAATGCGGCTTTCGGGTTTAGAAAAACGCAATCCAGCCCAGCTTTCCGGGGGCCAGCAACAGCGAGTAGCTTTAGCTCGGGCTTTGGCCCCCCAGCCCGACCTCTTACTTTTGGATGAACCTTTTTCGGCCTTGGATAACTTGATCAAAGAACAATTGGTGGTGGAATTAGCTGAACTAAGCCGGGAATGGAAGATTCCAATAATTATGGTAACCCATGATTTGGCAGAGGCTTTTACTTTAAGTGCAAAAATTGCCATCATGGAGGGGGGAAAGCTTTGCCAAATAGGAAGCCGGGAAGAGATTATAAGGAGACCTTGTTGCCGAACTGTTGCTAGTTTTACCGGTTGTCGCAATATTTTTCAAGGGGAAATCGTAAAAAAGGAAGAAACGTTCATCCAAGTTCGCAGTGAAAAATTTTTGTTAAATGCTTTACCGGTACCTTTACCTATTGGAGCAAGGGTTGCTTTTGCGATTCGTCCGGAAGATATCATTATAATTCCAAATAATGAAGAAAAAGACGAAAATTATCGTAAAAAAGAAGTAAATACAAAGCCTTTGGAAAATATTTTTTTAGCCAAGCTGTTAGAAGTACGACCTGGTGTTAGCACTAATACTCTTCTTGTCAGCCTTATAGAAACAAAGAATCATGATAATTATGACTTGGAAATAATTATTCCGCGAAATTTTTTGGATATTTATGATTTAAAGGTGGGGAAAAATCTTTGGATAAGTATACCAGCAAAAAATATTTGGGTTTGGCCAGAATAAGTTAAAATAGAGGTGGAGATGATGAAAAAAGTTCCAGTGCAGGATGCAGTAGGGATGGTGTTATGCCATGATATTACGAAAATCGTTCCGGGAGAATTTAAAGGCCCGGCCTTTAAAAAAGGCCATATTATCCGGGAAGAGGATATTCCAGAGCTTTTGAAGCTTGGAAAAGACCACATCTATGTCTGGGAAGTAGTTGACGGTATATTACATGAAAACGATGCAGCGCAAAGGATTGCCCGAGCGGTGGGCGGTGAACGCTTTATTTTAAGTGAACCTAAAGAGGGTAAAGTTAATCTTTTAGTAAAGGAACGAGGTTTATTTAAGGTAGATACCGAAGCTTTATTCGAAATAAATATGTTGGGAGAACTAATGGTATCTACTCTTCATTCCAATCGGGTGGTTGAACCCGGTCAGTATGTAGCTGGTACAAGAATTATACCTTTAGTAATAGAAGAAGAAAAAATCAAGAAAGTGGAAGAGATCTGCCGGGGGAAAAAGGTGCTAGATGTAAAACCGCTGTCCCGCCCCAAGGTCGGGGTCGTTAATACCGGTAATGAAGTGTTTTACGGTAGGATTGAAGACAAATTTACTCCGGTGTTAGCGGAAAAGTTAAAAAAGTTTAACCTTAACATAGACATGCACCTTAGAGCTCCCGATGATGTGGACCAAATTGCTGAGGCCATTTTAAAACTAAAAGAGGCCGGCATGGAGTTAATTTTAGCGACCGGTGGAATGTCGGTGGACCCCGATGATTTAACTCCGGGAGGTATTAAAAAAGCTGGCGGCGAAGTTATTGTTTACGGCTCGCCGGTGCTACCGGGATCGATGTTTCTCTATGCCCTTTTAGGCGGGATTCCGGTTTTAGGACTTCCGGGTTGCGTTATGTACAGTAAAACCACCATTTTTGATCTGGTGTTACCCCGGTTGCTAGCCGGAGAAGTATTAACCCGAAAAGATATTGCAGCTTTAGGGCATGGCGGACTTTGCCTGGAATGCCCGGTTTGCACTTTCCCCCATTGCCCCTTTGGGAAATAAAGGAGGAAATATGTTAAAATATTTGTGGCCTGATTTATACCTGGAAAAGGTTACTGTTTTGGACGAAGGGATACTAAAAAAATATAGTTTAAAAGGACTAATTCTTGACCTTGATAACACCATTTCTCCCTGGGGGGAGAGAACTATTCCTCAGGATGTGGTAAAATGGGTGAAAAGGATGCAAAAGTTGGGGATAAGGTTTTGTCTGGTTTCCAATAACAGTAACGGGCGGGTGCAAGAAATAGCTGACTTTTTAGGTATACCATATGTAGCCCGGGCAATTAAACCAAGGCGGCGGGCGTTTTTGCGGGCAGTCCATCTGATGGGCCTTAAACCATTAGAGGTGGCGGTAATAGGAGATCAGCTTTTAACGGACATAATGGGGGCGAAGCGAGCGGGGTTAATGGCAATATTAGTTAATCCAATGGCTTCCCGGGAGTTTATTGGAACGAAAATCAATCGGTTTATCGAAGGACATCTTTTAAAGCGGCTTTTTCGGAAGGGATTAAAAATTTACGTGCCTCAGGGGGGATTTAATGGAAATGCGGATAAACGGTGAAACCAAGCTCACGGGTATAATTGGCTATCCGTTAAAGCATACCCTTTCCCCCCAAATGCATAATGAAGCTTTTAAAACATTAAATCTAAATTATCTGTACCTGCCCCTGGAAGTTGAGGAGGATAAGCTTAAAGATGCCCTCTACGGCATAAAAGCTTTTAACTTTCGCGGTATAAATGTAACCATACCCTATAAAGAAAAAGTATTACCGTTTTTAGATGAAGTAGCGCTTGAGGCCAAAATTATTGGGGCGGTAAATACCATTGTTAATGACCGGGGTAAGCTTGTTGGTTACAATACCGATGCCCCCGGCTTTTTATTAAGTCTAAAAGAATTTGGAGTGGAGGTAAAGGGTAAAAGGGTTTTACTATTAGGTGCAGGTGGTGCGGCCAGGGCCGTAGCGTATGCTCTCTTAACAGCCGGAGCTGAGCTAGTCATTGCTAACCGTACTATCAAAAAGGCCCAAAAGCTTTTGGAAGAGTTTCGCGCTGTCGGAAAAGTATCTAATATCCTTGAACTTGGGGAAGGACTTCTTTCTCTTAAACCTTATCATATGGCGGTTAATACTTTACCCTTAGGAATGCCTCCTTACGAAAACCAAATGCCGCCTGTGGATTTTACCGGCATTACTTCGGATTTTGTGGCTTATGATCTTATTTATAACCCTGCCGAAACTAAATTCTTAAAAGCTTCTAAAGAAAAAGGTGCCAGGATAATAAACGGCTTTTCTATGCTGCTCTGGCAGGGGGTTTTGGCTTTTGAAAAATGGACCGGGGTTAGCCCGCCGGTTGACGTAATGAAAAAAGCGTTAGGGATTTCTTGTTAAAGTTTTAGGAATTAAGATAAAATAAAGGTAAATTTTAAAATGGGGGTATTAATATGTTTCGTTATTTAACAGCTGGGGAATCCCACGGGGAAGGATTATATGCAATTTTGGAAGGAGTGCCGGCAGGGCTTAAAATTGACCTTGATTACATAAACTATGAACTTTCCCGCCGTCAGCTGGGTTACGGTCGGGGTGAGCGAATGAAGATAGAAAAGGACGAAGCAATAATTTTAACTGGTGTCAGGGGAGGCATTACCACTGGTGCACCAATTACTATATCGGTAAAAAACAGGGATTATGAAAACTGGGAAAGATTTATGCGGACAACCGGTGATATTGAATCTGGCCGGGAAGTAACTGTCCCCAGACCAGGCCATGCAGACCTGGTTGGGGGTATAAAGTATGGCCACAAAGATTTAAGAAATGTTTTGGAGAGGGCATCAGCCAGGGAGACCGCGGTTCGGGTTGCTGCTGGAGCTGTTGCGAAACTTTTTTTAGCAGAGTTCGGAATTAGGATTTATAGCCATGTCTTAAGAGTTGGTTCGGTTGAAGTAGAGTATCCGGGCGGACTTCCGGAAGAAGAGCTAAAAAAAGCGGATGAACGGCCGCTTCGCTGTCTTGACCCCCAGGTTGAAAGCAGGATGATAAAATGGGTTGACCGGGCTCGCGAGAACGGTGATACTTTAGGGGGAATTTTTGAAGTGGTGGTGTTTGGGCTTCCTCCAGGCCTTGGCCGCTATGTCCACTGGGATAGAAAATTAGATGGATGCCTGGCCGGGGCTTTAATGGCCATTCCTTCGGCCAAAGGAGTGGAGATCGGTGATGGCATTGCTCTTGCCAACATTCCGGGACGGATGGCGGTAGATGAAATTTATTATGAAAACGGTCGCTTTTACCGGAAAACCAATAGAGCTGGAGGGTTAGAAGGGGGCGTAACCAACGGTATGCCCTTGGTAGTAAAAGTCTCCCTAAAACCAATCCCTACTCAGGTAAAGCCTTTAAAATCGGTAGATATCATCACCAAAGAACCAAAGCCAGCTCAAGTAGAACGATCAGACATAACTGCCGTTCCGGCGGCAGGTGTGGTCGGGGAAGCAATTACTGCCCTGGTGTTAATGGAGAGCTTTCTTGAAAAGTTTGGTGGAGATCATATGCGAGAGATAAAAGTAAACTTTGAAAATTATATTCAAACTATAATTGCTTACTAGAAGGAAAAAATTAATTTATAGCGAAAAGTAAAGGTTTTAGAAAGGTGAAAAGATGCGGTTTATAGATTGCTTAGGTGAGATGTGTCCTATTCCAGTTATAAAAGCTGAAGAAGAATTTAAAAAACTAAAGCCGGGAGAAAGTTTTGTTTTGGAAACAGATCACAGTTGTGCGCCGTTATTTATAAAAAAGCAATTAAAAAAATATAAGTGCAAAATTAAAGTCTTAGAAGTGGATTTTGGCATTTGGCAGGTTACGGTCGAGAAATGTTAAGGGGGACATGTTTCTTGTATTCCGAAAAAAGAGTTTATCTAATTTCATTAATACCAGGTTTTATTTTTTTATTAGGCCTTGGGATTATAATATTTTTCACAAATCCTGCCATGCTTTTATATTACTTTTTAGGAATTGGAATAGGATTTGCTATGCAAAAAAGTAGAATTTGTGTAGCTTCGGCTTTTAATGATTTATTTTTATTTAGAAATCCTACAGGAATGAAAAATCTCTTCTTACTGATCTTATTTACCACAGTAATATTTGGCATCGTGCAGTTTTTTTCACCCACTCACTTTGGTAAGGGATCAATTTACTACACTGGACCCTTTAATTTTTTCGGAGGTATTTTATTTGGTTTTGGCATGGTTTGGGCTGGCGGCTGTGCCGGAAGTACCTTGGTTAGGATGGGAGAAGGGCAGTTAGCAGCCTTTATAACTTTTATTTTTATGTTTCTTGGTACTTTTACAGCTACTTACCTTTTAAACTATTTCTGGGATCTAATAACTTCTTTTAAACCTGTTTATTTGCCTTCTTTTTTAGGGTGGTTAAATGCCATTATTTTGCAACTATTTTTAATAGTTTTAATAATTTTAGTTCTTTATTTTTGGGAAAAAAGGCAGGATGATTATGCGGAAATCGAGTTAGAATGGGAAAATACACCTTTTTGGAAAAAACCATGGAATTATCTAGTGGGGGCAGTACTTTTTGCCGTATTTAGCGGTTTAATCTTTTATTTTTCTACCAAGGTCTGGCGGGTTAATACTATCTTTTCCTTCTGGGGATTGTGGCTCTTTAAGAGTTTCGGGGTAAATGTTGAAAGCTGGAAATTTTTTGAGTTAGTAAGCCACCGGCAAATTTATCAGGATGGTTTTTGGAAGCTTACCTTTAATTTTGTGAATTTTGGTGTGATTGCGGGAGGTTTTTTGGCCTCAAGTATTGCCGGAGAATTTAGAATTCGTAAAATTCGAAAACCAATCCAATTTTGGGGAAATATTCTGGGTGGTTTTTTAATGGGCATGGGAGCCCGCTTTTCCTTTGGTTGTTCTATTGGGAGCTTTATCGGGGGAATTGCCTCCTTTTCCCTTCATGGCTGGTTATTTTTTATCGCTTTACTGATTGGTGCTTTTTTTGGGACCAAAATTTTAAAATATTATTATTTTAAAGCAGGAAAAAAATAAAAAGACGCGAATAATAAACAGAAAATGCTATAACTGGAGGGAAGAACCAGGGATGAAGCGTTTCTACCGTGTTATTTTACTTTTACTGGTGATTGTTCTCATAATGGCGATTACATTACAAGGATGTGGCCTAAAAAGTGAAAGTCAGCTAATTAAAATATATAAAAATTTGGATTTAAAGGATTATAAGTGTCAGGAATTAGTAGCAGATAAAAACAAATCAGAACAGCTTGCGCGGGAAATATATATTGAACCTCAGCTATCTAAGACTTTAAAATATTTAGAGTATTTAAGAAAAAATGATACCAAGTTTGTCTTATATAAGGTTGATTACAAAAAAATTGAAGTTAAAGAACAAACGGACGATACAGCAAAATTATTAGTGGAAAGCGAAGTAACTGGTGATTTTTTTACCATAAAATATCCTGAGAAAAAGCTAGAATCTTTAGTGGCAAGGCCCTTAAAATACGAAATTACCTTAAAAAGGGTAAATAACACCTGGTACATTTCGGAAGCTAAACCGTTGAGTTAAAAACATTTAAAATGTAAGATAAAAGCCTGAAAGCAGGTTGCTTTCAGGCTTTTTTAACAAAATCCCCTTTCTTTAGGAGAATTTATAAATGCTAAAAACTTTTTCTCTAAAAGGGAGCGCTTTTTATTTTTTAAAGTTATAGCTACAAAGGGGTGGAGGAGGGAGATATCTTTTACTTTTACCGACTTTAAGCTACCGGTGCGGAGCTCTTTTTTAACGGCAAAGCGAGGAAGCAAAGATACTCCTTTGCCCGATTCTACGGCGATTTTTATAGCATCAATGTTGTTTACTTCCATTACAATATTTAAATCGGAAATATTAAGTCCTTTTTCCCCAAGGGCTTTTTCTATTGTTTGTCGAATGCCCGATCCCTTTTCCCGAATAATAAAGGGGAGTGTTCTTAATTCATCAAGAGAAATAATTTCTTTAGTTTTAAAAGAAGTATTATTTGGTACCACTAAAACAAGCTCGTCATAGGTCAAGTGGGAGGATAAAAATTCATTGCTTTCAATATTGCTTTCCACAAGGCCAATATCGATTTGCCGGTCTAAGAGAGCTTCAATTACTTTTTCTGTATTCATAATGGTAAGTTTAATTCGAGAGGAACTATATTTTTCTTGAAAAATATAGATGCTACAGGGTAGAGCATATCCGCCGATAGTAGAAGCTGCACCGATAGAAAGCTCTTCTTCTTCTAAATTTTTAAGTCGTTCAATTTCTTCGTTTAAATTTTTCACAAGATTGCAAATTCTTTTAGCGTAATAAAGAAGGGTTTCACCGGCTTCGGTTAGTTCAATCCCCTTATTGGTCCGTTCCATTAATTTAACTTGAAGTTGATTTTCTAATGCGGCAATTTGAGTAGATAGAGCAGGCTGGGATAAGTGCATTAATTTTGCAGCCTTGGAGATGCTACCCTGCTCAACAATATTACAAAATGCCTCCAATTGATTTAAATTCACACAAAAACACCCTCCCCCGGTTGAAAAACCGAATAAGTCTAAAACTTCACAAATCTGTTTATAACTCTTTTTCGGCAAAAATTTTTAAATTCCTTCTTTTTTATAAGATTTAATTGTGCAAAAGAACGGTTATGAATTTAAGCGGATATTCATTCATGGTTATAATTAAAAATAATTATAAAACTTTTTTGAAGGGAAATTGCTGTGGATACGATTGTTAGCAGGGTTAGCAACTCCCCTCTTTTTTTGTCGTAAAAATATTGAATTTAGCCAAAAGATGGCATATAATGGAATCAAAGTTCGGCCGGATGTTGCTGTGAATGCGGTAATTGGCAGGAGTTGGGGGCAACTTCCGGCTTTTTTGTATATTTTCAAAGGAAAGGGCTGTTAAAATGAACATCATTTTAGTGGGACTACCGGGGGCTGGCAAAACACATATAGGTCGGATTTTAGCGAGGAAATTAAAAAGGAATTTTGTGGATCTTGACCGGAAGATTGAAGAAGAGACGGGACTTACGATTAAAGAAATATTTGCCCGTTTCGGTGAGCGCTATTTCCGCCGTTTAGAAGAAGAAAAACTGCAAGAACTTTTTCAGCTTCACAATGCAGTGATTGCCACTGGTGGTGGAACGGTAGAGCAACGACGAGCCCGCAAAAAAATAAAAAATCTTGGTTTAGTGGTTTACTTACAGGCTTCTCCGGAAGTTATACTTAAGAGGCTGCAAAATTTAGATAAAAGACCATTGCTGGCTCAAGGAAATCCAGAAGAAAAACTTTTTGAATTATATAGGCGTCGGGATAAGTTTTATCGGGAAGTTGCGGATATTATCCTAAATACTGAAGGTACTAGCTCTTTAGAAGTTGTCCAGAAGATTATTGAAACTACAACGATTAATGGTTTACGTTTTCCCCGGAAGCTTTATATTAATCTGGCTGAAAATGGTTATCCGGTATATTTTGGCGAAAGAGTGGCATTAAAAGCCGGTGAGTTTTTAAAAGAAAACGTAGCGGGCAAAAAGATTTTAATTGTCTCTCAAGAAAATATTTTCCAGTTGTATGGAAAAAAACTGGAAGAAAATTTAAATGAGAAAGGCTTCAAAACCGGTGTTTACCTTCTTCCACAGGGGGAAGTTGCCAAATCGATGGAATATATTTTAAAGCTTTATGATAAAGCCCTGGAGTTTGGACTTCGCCGCCATGATACTGTTATAGCCTTTGGAGGCGGGGTAGTAGGTGATGCCACAGGATTTTTTGCCGCTACTTACTTAAGGGGTATTAATTTCATCCAAATACCAACAACCCTTCTCTCTATGGTAGATAGCAGTGTTGGCGGAAAAGTGGGGATAAATCTTCCCCAGGGGAAAAACCTGGTAGGCGCTTTTTACCAGCCCAAAATAGTATTAATAGATACTACTTACCTGAAAACTCTTCCCAGAAGAGAAGTGCTAGCGGGATTGGCTGAAGTTTATAAAGCCTTTTTAATTGCCGATTACGACCTTGCCGAATGGTTATCGAAGGTAGACTTAGCAAAACTACGGCAAAGGGAATGGCAGAAGCTCATTCAGGCAGCGGTAAAAATTAAAGCGCGGGTAGTAACTATAGATGAACGGGAAGAGGGCTTACGGGCAGTATTAAATTTAGGTCATACTTTGGGGCACGCCATTGAAGGAGTATATGGCTTTAAAAGCATCCTTCACGGCGAGGCAGTAGCTCTAGGCATATTATGGGAAACAAAGTTTTCTAAGGATTTAGGACTTTTACCACCAGAAGAGTATGAAAAAATTAGTTTCTTTATCAATAAAAATTATTCTTACCTTAAATTAAACAGTACTGTAACTCCAGAAAACTTACTATTGTTTATGGAAAAAGATAAGAAAAATCGCGAAAATATTACTTTTATGTTATTAAAGAAAATTGGAGAGTACCCAGAACCGAAAGAACTGAATAGCCAGCAAGTACTCCAATGGTTAACAAAAAATTTTACCAGGGAGGATTTTTAATTAAAAAAGAGAATAAATATTAATATTAATAAACGCGTTTGGAGAGATGTTTTGTATGAATGAGAAAAAAGATGGCAAAAAAATAAAAAGATTGGGTGATTTTTTAGTTGAAAACGGGTTAATTACCGAAGAACAGCTGCAAAAGGCTTTAGAGTATCAAAAGCGATCGGGTGAGCGTTTGGGCCAAGCCCTGGTGAAGCTTGGTTATGTTACCGAACAAGACATCATGGGGGTCTTAGAGTTTCAGTTAGGTATTCCTCAGGTGGCATTATATAACTATTCGTTAAATCCTGCTTTAATAAAAAGCATTCCTGAGTCCCTAATTAAAAGACATAAAGTTATCCCTTTAAAGCGGGAAGGGAACCGTTTGACGGTAGCCATGGCTGACCCGTTAAATGTTGTTGCCATTGATGATTTGCGACTTGCTACTAATTTGGATATTGTTCCGGTTATAGCTTCGGAAAAAGAAATTGATGCGGTTATAAACCGCTTTTTCGGAGCTATAGATTTAAACGAAACGATTAAAGATATTGAAAAGGTGAGCGGCGAAGAGCCGGAAGTATTAAAAAATGAAGAAGTGGAAGAAGTTTTGGTAGACGAGGCTCCGGTGGTAAGGGTTGTGAACTCTCTTCTCTTGCAGGCGGTAAACCAAAGAGCGTCGGATATTCACATCGAACCTTTTGAAGATATGGTAAGGGTTCGTTTTCGGGTAGACGGTTTTTTGCGAGAAATAATGACCTTACCTCGAGCTATTAGAAGTTCTCTAACTTCTCGGATAAAGATTATGGCTAATATGAACATTACCGAAAAGCGGCTTCCCCAGGATGGGCGGATTAAGATAAAAGTAGCCAATCGCCAGGTGGACATGCGGGTGGCAACAACTCCGACGTTATTTGGGGAAAAGGTTGTAATAAGACTTTTAGACCAAGAAAACGCCCTTTTAACTCTGGATAAATTAGGCCTTTCCAATAAAAACTGGGAAAGACTTAATAAAATATTAAGCTTGCCCTATGGTATGATTTTAATTGCCGGCCCTACCGGAAGTGGTAAAACTACCACTCTGTATGCCGCCTTGAACCAAATTCATGACCCGTCCAAAAATATTATCACTATCGAAGATCCGGTGGAGTACGTTATGCCTGGGGTTACCCAAATCCAGGTAAACCCCAAAGCTGGACTTACTTTTGCGGTGGGCTTGCGCTCAATCTTGCGGCTTGACCCTGATATCATTATGGTTGGGGAGATTCGGGACAAAGAAACGGCAGAAATTGGAGTGAAAGCGGCCAATACCGGGCACCTCGTGCTCTCCACCATCCATACCAACGATGCGGTTTCTACCGTGGGGCGTCTGGTGGAAATGGGTATAGAACCTTACATGGTGGCGGCTTCGCTTTTAGGAGTTGTTGCCCAGCGGCTGGTGCGAAAACTTTGCCAGGATTGCAAGGTACCAACAGATATTGGGCCAGATGATCCAGCCTATCATGCTTTGAATCTTGGGCAGGGAGAACCGGTTACCGTTTACCGTCCAGTTGGCTGCCCTGCCTGTGAACATACTGGCTATAAAGGACGGGTTGGAATCCATGAGGTTTTAATAAATTCGAAAAAAGTACGAAATTTAATTGTAAATGGTGGCTCTTACGATGATATGCTTCGGGTGGCTAGAGAAGAAGGAATGGTTTTAATGTTAGAAGACGGGAAGGAAAAAGTTTTAGCGGGAATTACCTCTCCCGAAGAAATTATCAGGGTAGCCAGCACAGTAAGTTAAAGGGGAAGGTGAAGCACAAGTGATAAATGACCTTTTACGTTTAATGGTAGAGTTTAAAGCCTCGGATTTACATTTAACGGTAAACTTTCCTCCTGCTTACCGTATTCACGGAAATATTCGGCCCTTAACTGAGCTTGCCCGAGAAAATCTTGATATACCGTTAAACCTAATCAACACTTTAACTATGGAAGATACCGAAGCAATGGCCAAAGCCATAATGTCCGTTGAACAGTGGGAAAAATTTATAAAAATTGGGGAATTAGATTTTGCTTATTCCCTGCCGGAGGTTGGAAGATTTCGGGTTAACGTTTTTCGCCAGCGCGGAGCAGTGGCTTTAGTCCTCAGGCATATTAATTCGAAAATTTTGTCCTTTAAAGAATTAGGACTTCCGGAAGTAATTGCTGATCTTTCCCGCAAAAACCGGGGGATAGTCCTGGTAACCGGACCTACCGGTAGCGGTAAATCTACTACTTTAGCTTCAATGATTGATTTAATAAATAGCGAACGGGCCTGTCACATCATAACTCTCGAAGATCCTATTGAATATCTGCATAACCATAAAAAGAGCATTGTGAACCAGCGGGAAATTGGCAGTGACAGCGAAAGCTTTGCCAAGGCTTTACGGGCTGCAATGCGGGAAGACCCGGATGTAATCTTGGTGGGGGAGATGCGGGACTTAGAAACTATTTCTATTGCTATTACTGCCGCAGAAACGGGACACCTGGTTTTTGCAACCCTTCACACCTCAAGTGCAGCTGAAACCATCGATAGGATTATTGATGTTTTTCCCCCTTCTCAGCAGCAGCAGATCCGGGTACAGCTTTCTACTACCATCCAGGGAATAATTGCCCAGCAGTTAATCCCACGAATGGATGGAAAGGGCCGGGTAGTGGCAGTAGAAATCATGGTGGCAACTCCTGCAATAAGAAACCTAATCCGGGAAGGGAAAACCCACCAAATTCCAGCGCAAATTCAAACCGGTGCCAAATACGGCATGCAAACGTTGGATATGGCATTAGCAAAACTTTATCAAAACCGCCTTATTTCCTATGAGGAAGTAGTATCGAGGGCCCATGATGCCGAAAGCTTAGCCCGAATGTTATATTAAATTTGGAAAGTTTTTGTCGAAAAAAATTACAAAATATATTAAAATATTAAACAAAGAAGCAAGTTACGAAATTTATAAAGAAAGGAGGAGAGTTATGCCCCAGTACCGGTATAAAGCTAAAGACCTTTCGGGACGAGTGGTTAGTGGTTTGGTAGAGGCGGAATCGGAAACAGGGGCGAGAAATCTCCTCCGGGAAAAACGTTTTTTTGTTTTAGAGCTAAAGAAAAGTGATACCGTGGTAAATTCTGGTTTGTCTATAAGTTTTCGGCGAAAGCTAAAAGCCAAAGATTTAACGCTTATGTCCAAACAGCTGGGGGCAATGATTTCCGCTGGAGTTCCCCTTTTAACAGCAGTTAATGTCCTTTCCCGACAAGTCGAAAACAAAACCTTGAAAAAAAGCCTTATAAATATAGAAGAAAAACTCCGCTCGGGAACTACCCTTTCCGAAAGCTTACGGGAAGAAAAAATTTTTCCGGAGTTAATGTGCAGTATGGTGGAAGTGGGGGAAGTGGGCGGGGTTTTAGACAACGTCCTCGATCGGCTTTCAGTACATTACGAAAAAGAAGCCCAGCTCAATGAAAAAATTCGTTCAGCTATGACCTATCCCATGGTGGTTTTAGTTGCTGCTATTGTTGCGGTTCTGGTATTGGTAACCTATGTCTTACCGCAATTTACCGGTATCCTGTTACAGGCTAATATAGAACTTCCGCTAATCACCCAAATAGTAATAAAAGTAACAAACTTTTTTTCCCAAAAGGCTTCTCTTATTTTTTTTACTTTAGGTACAATTATTGCCGGAATATTTTACTGGTTTTCAACCCCACCGGGACGAAAGGTGCGCGATCAATTGGCTTTAAGAATGCCCTTGTTTGGAAGCCTGGTGCTAAAGGGGATAATTGCGCGGTTTTCCCGAACCATGGCCACCTTAATCCAGGGGGGAGTGCCGATGCTTCAAGCTTTGCGGGTAATCCAGAAAACTCTGGGGAATGGGGAACTAGAGAAGGTTTTAGAATTAGCCGAAGATAGAGTAAGGGAAGGAGAAAGTCTAGCAGGATTTTTAGCCCAGAGCCGCTGGTTTCCTCCGTTACTTACCCAGATGATGCTGGTGGGCGAAGAAACCGGTCAATTAGATGCCATGCTGGCCAAAGCTGCCGATTTTTACGAACAGGAAGTGGATGCGGCGGTTGGGAGGCTTTCCTCGGTTATTGAACCGGTTTTGATATTATTTATGGGCGGAATAGTAGGTTTAATAATTGTCTCAATCATGCTGCCAATGTTTAACATGGTAAACGCGGTTAAATAGCCTTTTATCCCCTTCCTGGGGTAAAAATAACTTGTACTTAATTACTGGCTAATAATTTTTAAGAGAGGAGGTGAAAGGGATGAAAATAAGACAGGCCCTTAAGAACCAGAAAGGTTTTACCCTGGTGGAACTGATGGTGGTGGTGATCATCATCGGTATCCTGGCCGCAATTGCCCTGCCGAACTTTTTTAAGCAGGCAGATAAAGCGAGAGTAGGTCGGGCTAAGTCTGAGCTTGCGCAAATACGGAGTATTTTGATTACTTATAAAAGTGAAAAAAATTTAATTCCGAAAGATGATACAGAATTAAAACCTATATTACAGGATAACGGCTTTTCCGACATTCCAAAGGATCCCTGGGGAAATTCCTACATTTATACAACTGTTGGACAAACTTATAGTGGCCAAGATGCGGCATTTGTTATTTATTCAAAGGGTGCAGATGACAAACCTTTAACTACAGATGATGTATATGCAGATATAAATGGAGTTTTTCAAGGTCAACATACACCTTAATTAGGAGCTGATCTTTTATGCTTAATTTCAGGCGCATTATTAAAAGCCAAAAAGGTTTTACACTAGTCGAACTCATGGTCGTAGTCATAATTATCGGAATCTTAGCAGCTATTGCGCTTCCGAACTTCTATAAACAAGCGGATAAAGCTAAAGTTGGCCGGGCAAAGGCTGAGCTTGCCCAAATTCGTTCGGCTTTGGTCGTTTATAAGAGCGAAAAAAATGATTTACCGGATGAGGGTACTGATTTTCAAAATTTATTATCCGATAGCGGCTTTAATTCTCAATTAACAGACCCCTGGGGTAAGCAGTATTATTATAGAAAGTCAGGGGCTGGAGGGTCTGCTTTATTTGCAGTTTATTCTTATGGATCCGATGGAATTGCAGGTGGTAACGATGATGTAATAGCTAATGTGTACGGAGTTTTTTCAGGTAAAAATGCTAACAACACGAATCCTGATATATTCAATATTAATCAGTAAGGGGTAATATACTGGGCGGGGATTTCCCGCCCTCCTATCCTTTTTTTGAGGTGAAGCAGTGGAAATTATAATAATCTTTATCTTTGGCCTTATAATTGGAAGCTTTTTAAACGTGGTAATATACCGTCTTCCGGCGGGAATGTCGCTAATTTTTCCTCCATCCTCTTGTCCCAGTTGTGGTCAGAGATTAAAACCACAGCATTTAATTCCGGTAATAAGTTATCTCTGGCAAAAAGGACGTTGTGCCTACTGTGGGGCAAAGATACCTTTTAGATATCCTTTAGTGGAGCTAACTACAGCTTTTATCTTTTGCTTTATTTATTTAAAGTTCGGCTTAACTATTTTAACTCTAAAATATGTACTGTTTGCTGTTTTTCTAATTCCATTATTTTTTCTTGACCTGGAAAACTACCTCCTGCCGGATAAGTTAACATATCCTCTTATCTTGGTAGGGATTTTCATAAACATTATTACCCGGGATCTGTCCTGGAAAAACTTGTTTTTCGGAGTTCTTACTGGTTTTGGAGTTTTATTTCTTTTGGCCCTTGTTTCGCGCGGAGGAATGGGCGGCGGTGATATTAAGCTTGCCGCAGGGATGGGGGCGTTTTTGGGTTTTCCCTTTATTTTAGAGACGCTATTTTTAGCGTTTTTCTTTGGCGGACTTACTGGGATTATTTTGCTTGTAACTAAAAAAAAGGAAAGAAAGGATTTAGTACCTTTTGGGCCTTTTTTAATTGGGGCCGCTTTTCTTACCGTTTTCTGGGGAGACGAAATTTTAAAATGGTATCTAAAAACATTTTTCTTTTAAAAGAAAAAGGTTTTACTTTAATTGAGCTTCTCGTAGTTACTACCATTGCCGGTGTTACTTTTCTAACAGCAGTTATAAGTTTAGATTATGCCCTGGCCAAAATTACTTTAGCCAACGAAGCTTATGCCCTTGCCCAGAACCTGCGTCAGACCAAAGAAATGGCGGTGGCTCAGGAAAAAGCCTTTACTATCTGGTTTTTTCAGGACAGTAATAGTTATTTAATTTCAGAAAATAGTTACTCGAATAAATATTATATTTTACCGCCAAGGGTTAAATTTATTGCAGTACCGGTTAAACTGGTGACTATTGATTACAAGGGAAGTAGCCGGGCCTTTTCTGTGGAAATGGCTAATAGTTATGGGGTAAAAGTACGTGTTTATTCAACTCCCCAGACTGACCGGATATGGATAACTTCTCTTTATAAGTAGGTGGGATGATGAACCAAAAGGGTTTCAGCCTGGTGGAAACAATGGTTGCCGTACTTTTGCTTTTAATAATTTTACTTCCTCTGTTAAATATGCTTACCGGCAGCAGTTTCTTATATAATTCTGCTGGAAGCCAAACGAAAGCTTTAAATGCCGCCAGGGATTTAATTGAACGATTACATCTTAAGAGCTACGATGAAATTGGTAATAATTCAGGAGTGACTCAGGAAGGTTTTAAATATAAAGTGAGTGTGGTTAACAAATCTGTTTATAATATCCCGTATAAAGAAGTGACGGTAGCTGTTTATTACCCTACTGGTACAGGCGAAAAAGGAGTAGTTTTAACTACTGTATTTACGCCGTGAAATAGGTGAGAAGATGAAAGAAAAAGGGTTTACTCTGGTAGAGCTTCTGGTAGTTTTAGTTATTGGCAGTATAATTATGATGGTGGTTATGAATCTTTTTATTTTTTCCTATAATCTTTGGTTTAAAGGACAAAAAACCATTGACTATCAGGAGCAACTACGCTTTGCCTTAGACCGCATGGCCCGGGAAGTCCGGACAGCAACGGCGGTTTATAATCCCAATGCCACTTTGTCCCAACCAATCTCACCAGCTACAGCCTATTCACAAATTTATTTAATAAATACCGTTGGTCAAAGCACTTACCGCATTTATTATTATTTAAATACTGCCAATAAAACTTTATATCGCAAAGTTTATTACCCAGCGCCAGCGTTTACGACGCAAACTGAGCCGCTTATCAGTGATGTAAATTTTGTAGTTTATTATTTGAACGCCACTTATTCGGTAAGCGAGAGAATTTACTATCCCAATTGTCTTAATCTTAATTTAATTATTAATAATAATGGAAAAGCTTCCCCAAAACTTTCCACTTCAGTGGCAACCCGGGTACCTAGATAGGGGGCGGGATTTTGTTCAAGAATGAAAAAGGCTATATTTTATTTACTGTGCTGGTAATTGGGATTATCTTTGCTGTTTTAGCCACAGGTTTATTTAGTTTATCTTTAAACGAAAAAAAAATATCCAGTATCAATCTTGGCAAAGAAGAAGCTTATTATTGTGCTGAAGCGGGACTGAAACTGGCAGTATATAGCTTGGAGAAAGGTCCTGATAGGTTTTTACAGGCAAAAAATTTAACTTTAGACGAACTTAGTGGGTTACCGGTGGGGAATGGTAAAATAGAAAAAGTGACTTCGGAAATAATCGATTCAGTACCCGGTAGCACTTATACGCTACTTTTAAAAAGTACAGGACTTGCCGGAAATGGGGCAAAAAAAACCCTTCAAGCTAAGTTAAGCATTAATTTTGGGGTAAATCTAAATAATTTTGCTTTGTATTTAAATACTGCCCAAGCTAATTTAAATTTTAACAAAAAGGCTGATGTTACCGGAAATCTCGTAGTTCCTGGCGATATTACCCTGGAATCCGATGATATTAAGGGAGCGGTCTATGGACGAAATGTGACTGTGCAAAGGGGGCAGGGAAATAATGTTACCATAACAAAAATTATTTATTTTGGTAATCCCCCAATTATCGATAACAGACTTAACATTCCTGCTGAAAAGATAAATTCTTCTTATCCTGTGTTAAACTTTAATTTGGACGATAGTTATCTTAGAGCTTTACCCAATGTAGAGATTATAAGTGATGATGAATTTACTTTGTCTTCAAGCTATAACGGTAAAATTGTCTATATAATTCCGTCGGATCCCAATGCAGAAGTAAAGCTAAAATGTAGTTGGTGGGATTTGTTTATATATGATGGTAATTATGTCATAATTTCTCCTAATCCCATCAAGCTTGACACAGTTTTTTATAAGGCTTGGTGGAACGATTCTCATCTTACAATTATCTCAACGAACGGTGATATAAAGTTAGAATTAGAGCAAAATATCTGGTACTGGATTATTGTATTTTGGAATGATCTAATTAGGCTATTTGGTAGCGAAATTAATTTACTTCGAATTGATGCAAACCTTATAGCCGCAAATGGAAATCTTAGATACCATGATAACAGTGGAAAATTAGAGGTAAAGGGAGCTGTAATTGCCAAAGATGTTACGAAGGGTGTAAGTGATCAGAACGTTAAAGCCAGGATAACTTACGATCCTAACAATAATTTAACTAATATTTTGCAACCTTTTATTAAAAATGGTACCGACATAAAAATCCTGGAGTGGAAAGAACTTTATCCAGTTTATTAAAAAGGATGGAGCGCCCGATGATTAATTTTTTTAAAAAATTTCTGGAAAGAAAGCGGTATGTTCTAGCCTTTGATGCGGGAGTACGCTATTTTAAAGCGGTTTTAATTAAAGCTGATAAGAACGAGCCAAAGATTATAAGCAGTATAACTTTTCCAATGCCGGTGGATTACAGTGACGATATTGTGCGGGAATACCTCCCCAAATTTCTCCATTCTGCCAAAAAAGAATTGGGTATCGGCAATGCCAAGGTCATTACTACCTTGCCCGGCAGTAAAATTATTTCGCGCATCATAAAAGTCCCTTTAATGAATCAAAAGGAATTAAATGCTTATTTAGCGCTGGAAGCGGAGCAGTACTTACCGATACCGGTGAAAGACAGTGTGCTGGCGTCGGTAATTTTAGAAAACTTTGAAGCGGATGACGGCTCCAAACAAATGAATGTTTTGGTTTCAGCTGCTCCCAGGGATGTAATAATGACCCTTTACGATACAGTGGTTTCAACGGGTTTTAACTTAGACGTGGTTGACCTTCCCTTTTTGGCATTATACCGGGGAGTTTTTTCCCAAATAAATCCGGAAATACCGGTGGCGGTCGTGGATATAGGAGCTGGCAATACCTTATTAATTATCGTCAAAGACGGAATTTTAAAATTTGTCCGTTCAATTAAATGGGGAGCAAATGCCATCACCCAAATGATTGCAGCCAATATGAACCTTGATTTTGTTAAAGCGGAACGTTTAAAGGAAGAGAAGGGAGAATTAATTGCCCTTGAGGAGTCGGTGCTGGATGAGGAAAAGTTAACTATTGACATTAGCATTCGTCAGGCTACCTCGGAATTAATCAATGAAATTCGGCGTAGCATTGATTTTTACCGTACCCAGGATAGGGGTAATAGTGTTGAAAGGATTTTAATTACCGGCGGCGGAAGCAAGTTAAAAGGTTTGACGGAGCTTTTTGAAAGTCAGCTTAATATTGAAACTTTAACCTTTATCCCAGTGGCGGAAGAAAAGCTTGATCCTGCTTTAACCGTTGCCTATGGTTTAGGATTATGGGGGGTGGAAAGGGATGTATAAAGCTAATCTTCTGCCCCCGGAATTAAAAAAGGATGTTGAAATTGATACCAGGAAGCTCGGGATTTTAGCTGGTGTGACGGCGTTAGTTACCATAATAATTTTTTTGTCTATTGGTTTTATGATTCGGATTTATTATTTAGAGAAGGATTTGGAAGTTAAAAAAGCAAATTTAATTCAACTGCAAAAGGTAGCCCAGAAAGTTAATGAAGTTAAGAATGAAACTGACCGTTTAGCCCGGGAAAAGGAAGCATTTTTAGAATTAAAGCAAAGACGGATTGTCTTTACAGTTATTTTGACCGATATAAATCTTAACATTCCCCGCAATACCTGGCTTACAGAAGTAAAATACGATCCGGCTTCCCGGGAACTAGCGCTGACCGGAGTTTCCCGGGACTCTGAGGAAATTGGGATCTTTACTTATAACCTTTACAATCTTCCCTACTTTGCGAAAGTAAATTTAGTGCAGACAGTAAGAAATATTACTGGTAACTACGACTTTACCATTAAGGCTATTTTGAAGTAAGGAGTGGTGCGATGCCGTTTTGGGAAAAACTTGCTCCGCGGGAACGGATTTTGGTAGGAGTGGCTTTAGGGTTGGCAGTTTTTTATTTGCTGTATAATTATGCAATTATGCCCAACTGGCAAAAATATCAGGACCTGAAAACTGAATTGGCTACAGTTAACGCTGAATGGGAACGTCTGCAGGGAATTGAAAATGTCTTAGCGACTGAGGTGAAAAATAAAGAGCAGCTGGCGAAGGAACTAAAAGATATTGAAGCGGAGTTTGACTTTAGCTTAGAAGACGGTGCGGGCTTTATCAAGATTATTTCTTCGGCTAAGGCTAAGGACGTAAAGCTTCTGGAATTCAAGCCCGGAACGGTGGTAGATAAAAGTTACTATTACGACTTTCCCATAGAGCTTAAAGTGGAAGGGTATTATCCGCAAGTTTTAGATTATCTCGAGGCTTTGGAGAATTTTCCGGATCTTGCGGAAATAAGGAATTTAACAATTACCGCGGTACCGGGGGATGCAACGGGGAAGGTAGATGCGGCCTTTACCCTTGCGATTTATTCGGCCAAGAATCCTTCGGGGTCCATAGTTGTCCAAAATTACCAAAAAATATCTACCGGGAAGTATAACCCTTTTCGGCCGCTGTACGTTCCTTCAACTCCTGCTACCATCGGGGGCAATGTATACAATTTACCCCCAACAATACCGCTACCCCCAACTACTCCAAATACTTCTGCAGAGGGAAAAGTATACAACTTACCTGGAAATGGTACTGATTTAAATGATATACCTTTGGTAAAATGACCTCGCCAAAGTGAAGCGAGGTTTTCTTATTTAATTTTTGAGAAAAAAGGATATAATGTTAATTAAGGAGAATCTTTAATTGGAGAAATTAAGGAGGAAAAAACTAATGGATAAATTTACGATAAATGAGGTCTTACGGGAAGCAGCTAGGCGAGGTGCTCCTTTTGCGGAAATTTATTTTGAGGAGAAAAATAATTTTGGGCTGGTCTTAGAAGAAGGGAAAATTGAAAAAGTGTCTCAGGGTTTTGAAGCTGGAGCTGGGATACGGGTTATTGACGAAAAGGGCAGAACTGCCTATGCCTATACCAATGACTTATCTTTAGATGCCCTTTTAAAAGCTGCTCGGGTGGCAACTTTAGGTTTAAACGGAGCACAGGAAACTATTGCCCTGAAAAACCCATTAGTAGCTAAAAACGAAATAAAAATTAAGCCGGAAGAAGTGGCGGCCGAGGAAAAACTTAAACTTTTAAAAATTGCTGATGAAGAAATTCGTAAACTTGGCCCGGAAATTCGCCAGGTTCAGGCGGGTTACGGTGAAGTGGAAGCCAAAGTAGTTGTAGCCAATACCGAAGGTACTTACGTTGAAATGGAAAAGACCCGGGTACGGCTTTCCGTTCAGGCGGTGGCGGAAAAGGATGGAGTTATCCAGACGGGATACGATGCCATTGGTACTACTAAAGGCTTTGAAATTTTTCAGGAAAATAACGTGGAAAGCTTAGCCCGGGTAGCTGGAGAGCGGGCGCTTAAAATGCTTTCTGCCGAACCTGCCCCTTCAGGAGAGATGTCGGTGGTGATGGCCGGGGAAGCTGGAGGGACAATGATTCACGAAGCCTCCGGCCATGGTCTTGAGGCGGACATAGTGCAAAAAAGAATGAGTGTTTATGCTGGAAAAATGGGGCAAAAGGTAGCTTCTAATTTAATTACCGTGGTGGACGACGGTACAATATCTGGCAAATACGGGACTATACCGTACGACGATGAAGGCAATAAAACCAAGAAAAATGTTTTAATCGACCGGGGGATCTTAACCGGCTATATGTACGACCGGCTTACTGCTCAAAAAGATCAAGTGGAATCAACCGGTAACGGACGGAGAGAGTCTTACCAGCATAAACCAATCTCCCGGATGACCAATACTTATATAGCTCCTGGGGAAGACGATCCGGAAAAGATTATTCGGGAAGTTAAAGAAGGACTTCTGGTGAAAAAAATGGGCGGCGGGCAGGTAGACACCAATACCGGGGATTTTGTCTTTGAAGTATCCGAAGGGTACTTAATTGAGGACGGGCAAGTTACCGTACCGGTTCGAGGGGCTACCTTAACCGGAAACGGCCCGGAAGCTTTAAACAATGTGCTGGCCGTTGGTAAAGACCTTGGCTGGTCTATCGGTACCTGTGGCAAAGACGGCCAGGGAGTTCCCGTTTCTGATGCCCAGCCCACTTTACTCATAAGTAACCTTGTAGTCGGCGGTACCGGCCGCATCCGCCGCAAATAAAATCCAGGGATGGTTCTTCTATTGACGTATAGACGTAAAATACAGAACTTTCCCCAAATTAGGTGTTTGAAGGAGGGTGTATCTATCATGCCAGCGTATGACTTTCGCTGTAATAATTGCGGAGAGCTTTTTACGGTGAGGTGTGCAATTTCTGAAAAAGAAAACGTTACCTGTCCAAAATGTGGAAGCCAAAATTTAACCCAGCGTTTAACTGGTTTCATGATAATGGGTAAGTCCTCTGGGGGAGAAGAGAGTGGGTCGTCAAGCTCGGGTTGCAGCGGAAAAAGCTGTTCCGGTTGTTCTGGGTGTTAATGTGGATTTCAAAAGAGTCGGCATTTGCCGACTCTTTTTTTGCCTGTTTAAAAATTCTTACCAGATTGAAGTAATATCCTGAAAAATTTCTCAATATATATACTCTCGGGTAAAAAATTTGGCAATAGATAAGGCACCGGGGGAAAAGGGGGTGAAAAAGGAAACTTCCCGGTGCTAAAACCCGAGAGGAGGAGTTTTTTTGCGAAATTTTATATTTTTTCTTTTCTTCGGACTTATCCTGGGGGTTGTAACATCGACTGCCTTTGCTGCCCAGGTAAGAGTAGGCCAGGACTACGGGCCAACGCCCAAGTATTTTAATGCCGATGGTTCCACCTTTTATCCTGCGGAGATCTACCTTCCCAACGAAACCAATCCTGCTCAGTACCGCATTCATTCCAATTACAGCCGCAATACCGATGCCTGTGCGGCGTGCCATGCAACCCACACTGCAGTAGGGGAAACCTTACTCCAGTGGGGCACCGTTTATGACACTTGTATGGCCTGTCATGATGGGACTATTTCTACCACTTATAATGTGCAAAAAGGGGAGATTGGAGCCGGTGGTAAACCCACTTACGGCGGAATGTTTGGGGTGGGAAATGAGCCTTACCTTTCCAATCACTTAGTAACCGGAGCGGTAAAAATCTTTGCTGCGCCCGGCGGCAATATTACAGGAAATTACGAGCAGTACAGCGTTCCCGATCAGGGGCAGGGCCAACGGTGGGATATTACCTTTGGCTGCGAATCGTGCCACAGTCCCCACGGTCTTGGCGGCAATGCCCGGATCCTAAATCCCAATGTCAACGCCTATAGTCTGGTAAATCATAAAACCAACTTTCCTTTAACAAAAGTTTCGGGCAGTGAAAGTTTTTGGGTCGCTTTGTCATCGGGCAATAGTTTTAACCCTACCGAGAAAAACGCCTTCCAGTGGGTACGGAGCTATCCTTACCTAAAAGGAACAAAAGTATATTTTGATGGGGTAGAAAAAGTAGAAGGTATTGATTATAGGCTTGATAAT
Source organism: Carboxydothermus pertinax (assembly GCF_001950255.1). Classification (NCBI taxonomy): domain Bacteria; kingdom Bacillati; phylum Bacillota; class Clostridia; order Thermoanaerobacterales; family Thermoanaerobacteraceae; genus Carboxydothermus; species Carboxydothermus pertinax. Next base: position 10,729 of record NZ_BDJK01000023.1, on the reverse strand, counting down.
ACCGCTGGATATACAAAAGTAATAGTTTTAAATGGTAACCCTAGCAATATAACGGCATCCTTTTATCCGGCCCTTCAAGTTGCTATGAATATAGAAAACTACCTTGACGGAGAAAAGACCAAAACTTCCGAAACTGAAACCGTTATTCATGTTAAAGGTATAAACGCTTTTTGTGGAGCCTGCCATACCGACTACAATACCGAAAATGTATATAAAGATAGTTCGAAATCCGAACCCAATGGCGCTGCCGATATTTTAAATGGCCATTATACCGAAGCCTACCGCCACCAGGTAGGATTTAATGTGGCGGATTTTGAGCAGTATTTGCCCAATTCCAACATGGTTTATGAACTTCGGGCAGACGGTAAAAAATACATGACCTGTCTTACCTGTCACTATGCCCATGGGGTTAGCCAGGAATTCTGGCAAGAGACTTTAGAAGATAGCCAGAATAAAAACTGGTTTCCTGCCGCTAAAAGCTACTGGGGAAATTACGATAGTCAAAATGCATTACCCTTAGTGGAAATAGCCGGTTCTTCTGCTTTAAAACGCGCTCCCAATATGGCTACCTGCGAAACTTGCCACCGTAAAGGTCCCGCCTCGGAAGGGTATACCACCAATTCTTTGGGAAGTACGCCGGGTAATGACCGTGATACTGCTATAAATCCTTCTTTTCCACTGACCCGGGTTGATAACACCCTCTGTCAAAAATGCCATGATAAAATTTATGCCGGGTGGCAGCGAACAAAACATGCAACAATTGCAGGAGATCCGGTAGACTGCCAGGACTGCCATACCGGCGGCAGTGAGCATGTAAAATCGCTTTCAGGAGCGTTTATAGATAGCATCAGTGAAAAAACTTATAAAGAACAAATTGGCTATTGTGCCGGTAGTAGCTGTCATGGGAATATAAATGACAGCCTTCAGTCCATTTTGTCCTACACGTACAACAATATCACCGATAGCATTGAAATCTTTAATAACAGTACAAAACCTCAGGTGAGTGAATTTTACGCCAGCAAACACTTTAATGTTGGCCTAATGGTCTGTACTACCTGCCATAATCCCCATGGAGTAATTGCCGAAAAGAGCGGGCAAACATACGAATTAAAATGCCGTCCTAATGCCCTCTGTGCAGTATGCCACGACTTGGGAACCTTTGCGGGAAGTTTTGATTGGGGAAATTATATGCCATTGGTATTTAGATCGGCAGGTAGTAACTTAGAAATTCGCCTACACTCTTTTACCTTTAATGAAGCCGGTTTTCCCTAAAGTAAAGATTGGCAAATACGGTGTTATAATGCGGGGTTTTCCCCGCATTTTTTGTATATTTAACTAGATAAAATAGATATAACTTATATAACGAAAAAGAATATATACAACGAAAATCATAAAAAAACTATCTAAAACTTGAGAATTAAAGAAAAAAAGGGTTAAATCAAATTTTATTGTCATTAATGTTTTTTATATGTATAAAAATTTTTAAAAGAAAATATAAAGGAAAAAATTTCCATTATGGCAAATTAATAGCATAAAAATATACTGCCTGTCCGGATAAACGGCCACGGAAAGGGGGGTAGAAGGAAATAAAGGCAAATCCGGGCTCGCTATAAAGAAAGGAGGAAAAAAGCTTGAAGCGAAAAACGCTAATTTTGGTAATGATGCTGGCCCTGGTGCTGTACGGGTCAACGGCCATGGCGGCGCAGCTTATGTCTGGCGATACTTACGCGCCAACCGTAAAGAATGTATATACCAATGCCGGCATGGCTAGTAAATTTAACCCCGATGGGAAGACATATTATCCCAATGAAATTTATTTGCCCAATGAGCAAACTCCTGCCAATTACCGCATTCACACCAACTATTCTAAAAACACCGACGCATGTGCCGCCTGCCATGCTACCCACACCGCAGTAGGTCAAACCTTATTGCAGTGGGGAACGGTATACGACACCTGTATGGCCTGCCACGATGGTACCATTAGTACGACTTATAACGTGGAGGAAGGCTATATCGCCAATACCGGTAAACCCACCTACGGCGGTATGTTTGGAAACGGCAGTGAAACTTCCCTTTCCAACCACTTAGTAACCGGAGCAGTCCAGATTTTTGCCGCTCCTGGCGGTAACATCACCGGCAACTATGAAAGCTACAGCACTCAGGACAAAGCCGGCACTGCCTGGGATATCACTTTTGGCTGCGAATCGTGCCATAGCCCCCACGGCTTGGGCGGTAATGCCCGGATCTTAAACCCCAACGTCAATGCTTACAGCTATGTAAATTACATGAGCAATATCGCTTATATTTACAACAACACCACTGGCTATTACGAAAACAGCAATCACTACCAGTGGGTAAGAAGCTATCCGTACAACAAAGGAACCCAGGTTTGGGTTAATGGTGAGCTAAAAACCGAAGGAATAGACTATCTTTTAGACGGCAACAGCGGGGAAACCAAGATTAAATTAATAAACGGCACTGCAACGGTAGTATATGCCTACTTCTACCCGGCACTTCAGGTAAAAATGGAAGTTAAAAATTACCTAGAGCCCGGGGAACAGATAGTTCACACCGCTGGTATTAACCAGTTTTGCGGAGCCTGCCACACCGATTACAACACCGATACGGGAGACATAGATACCAGCACCGGCTCTTCAGACAAATTAACCGGCCAGTACACCGAAGCTTATCGCCACCAGGTCGGCTTTAAAGTGGACGAGTTTAAAGCTTACTTACCCTTAACCAACATGGTCTACGAAAAGCGGAGTAACGGCGATGTCATGACCTGCCTAACCTGCCATTATGCCCACGGTACCAGCAAAGAGTTCTGGACGAGAACGTTATTGGACAGCACTAACTCCAAAGTATACGGTTACTGGAGCCAGGTGGGCGAAAGCGGCATGGTAGAAATAGCCGGTTCTTCTGCCTTAAAGCGGGCACCGAACATGGGCACCTGCGAGACCTGCCACCGGAAAGGACCCGGCGCTGAAGGCTACAACGCCAACACCGGGCAAATCGTTACATTAAACACTACTACCACCGAAGACAACACTGGAGCAGTAGCAGTAGGCAGCGACAAATGCCAGAGCTGTCACCCGAAATATTATACCGGCTGGAAGGAAACCAGTCACTTTAATAACGCCGTAGGCTGCGAAAATTGCCACGGAAACGGAAGCTTACACGTAAAAGCACCCAACAGCCGGAATATAATAAACCCCGGCAAAACCACAACCTTAGCGGCAAAAGTAAATACCTGTGGCGGCAGTAGCTGCCATAGCCAGGGTAGTACCAAGAACGAAAATGTAAGCTATGACTTTGGCGATGTAACGGAAACCATTACTTATTTCTCCGAGCCCATGAGCCAGGTAAACGAATTTGTTTACAGTAAGCACTACAACAAAGGTGGGATGTACTGCTCTACCTGTCACAACCCTCACGGCATGATTTCTGACCAAAACGGCATCCTAAGACAGCTTAAATACTTGCCCAACGCCCTTTGCGGCAGTTGCCACGATACTGGAGCGGCTTTTGACTTTGCCTACTTTATGCCCAAAATCACCCGGAATGATGGCACTGAAGTCATTCTCCACAGCTTTACCGCTTTTGAATCCGATATGCCCGGTATGAGATAAGAAAGGAGGGAGAAAGAAAGTGAAAAAGAAACAAAAACTTAGCTTGTTTATAATTGTCTTGCTTGTAACTTTGGCCCTTACTGCTGTAACTGCTTTTGGTTATCGTAAATTTGCAGGAGACCCCATGACTGGACAACCGGTTAACTGCTCTACTACCTGCCACTACACCATTAAAGCATCCGATATAAATAAACTTCCCTATGTAAAGGTAGTTAACTATGCTATAGTAAAAAATGTGTTTACTTTATCTAAAGGTAAATTTTACCCCAGTAAACCTATTACTAACGCTGAGTTCCGGCAAGCGCTGCAAAGAGCTTCCAATTTAAATGATATTAGCCTTATTCCCAATGATAACAAAACCTTTACCCGGGCCCAGCTGGCGTATTATATCATGAGGCTTTTAAATACCTCTTCCACAGGTGCCAACTGGATTAATATTATTGATTTTAACGGAAGTGAACCCTTAGCCTGGGCGGTAGAAAAAGGTTATCTCCCCATAACCAAAAAAGCAGGAACTAAAGTATATGCTTACCCCAACGCCCTTGCCACCCGGGCTGATGCTGCTTATGCGATTGTAACAGCGGGATTAATCCGGCAAACTGCTGCTTCCAAGCCATCGGCGATAGCAAATACTTCTAAACATAGTGATTTAACTTCTTCTTTTCTTACCTGGGTACAGAATAATCCTACAGGTACAGCAGCCGAATTTTGCTTAACCTGTCACGGGAAAAATGCTACTGTAGATAAATGGAACTCCATTAAAAACATCGTCTACACCAACCACTACTTAAACCGCACCTTTACCAAAAACGGCGATACCGTTTTCTGGATGGCTTACCAGTTTGGTCAAAGGGGTAATCCCAAACTGCCCTACGACCTCTACATGAACCAGGATAATCTTCACAATGCAGCCAAGCAAAATTCCGGTCTTGCCCGGATCGAGGGCTTCAGAGAACTCGGCTTTGCCCCGGGGCAGCTCCAGTTTGGCATGTACAACCGCCTCTGTGGCGCTCCGGAAACCTTTGGCTTCCAGAGTTTCTTGGGTCGCTGGAATGGGACTGATGGCAAGTCCCGGGCTGCCGGTTGCGGTCGCTGCCATATTGGCTACGGCAAGAAATCGGGTCCTGCTGACCCCAATTACAACAATGGTCTCTTTAATCAAATTTCCGGTGACGTAGATGCTGCTATTCTTGATTACGTCAAAGACATCGATTGCCTCCTCTGCCATGCCGACCAATACTATGTCAATAAGGGTGCAGCTCGAAATGTTAAAATAGAAGGTGGTAAAGCCACCATTTACACCGTGGGCGAAGTTTATAACGGTCAGGATCCAAGCATTACTGACTATCAACAAAAAGTCTTAACAGCCATTGCTTCAGTGTACAAGAAACCAACCGCCAACGGCTGTGCGGTCTGCCACGACTTTCCGGCGGATGGCCCTGCTTACAAGCGAGGTTTTTGGCACAGTCTTGATGTGCACTTAAAAGATGATAAGCTCTCCTGTGTTGACTGCCACTCCGGCGGAGCTTGGACTCCGGCGATTAGCGACACAACTGGTCAGGGTGTTTATAATAAGCACCAGTTTGTCATCGGCCCCATGCCCGATCTCTACACTCCCAATGATGGCAACCGGGCTAAGCAGTGTACCGACTGCCATACCGGAACTGTCCATGCTAATGCTGTGATAAACGACCATACCCGTCGGATAGACTGCCGCACCTGCCACATTAGCAAAGATTATGGCTTAGATTACAGAGACTTTAGCAATCCTGAAAGAGAAACAGCGGATGGCATTTATGAACCAAAGGATTATGTGTTTAATAACTGGACCGATCAATCCCTTTATAACAATAATTCCCACGAATATAAGGGAAGCTTCGGTACCCCAACTTTAAACTTCAAGCAGCAGGACTACGAGCACATGATGCGTTTTGGTGTTCGCCCGATAGGCGATATCTTTGACGAAGGAAAACTTTTAGGCGATATGGGCAAAATGAATTATCCGCAAAACCTCTATGCCAAAATCCAGCCGTTCCACCGGGTAAACATCAAAATACCAATGGCCTTTGGCAATGTTTACTTTAAAGCTATCGGTAAAGACTTTGTAAATTTCCCGTTTATGCTGCCCTTTGATAAAAAGAACTACGCAGAAACCGGCGACATTATCCAGTCCGTGTATCAAGGTATCTATAAACTTAAGACCTTGTTTATGCCAGCGTTTGATATGAACAATCAAATCTACTTTGGCGACCAGAAAGTACCTAAATTTGACGGATATACCGCGCAAATGATATACTCTAAAATGCTAAACGAAAATATTATGACCAATCCGCGGATGTCAATGACTTCGACTTCCAAGGGGTTTACGCCCTTTAATATGAGTGGATATTACCAATTCTTTGGCTTAATGCAAATGGACCATACAGTTTTACCGGCTGATGAAGCTTTAACCTGCATTGACTGTCACAGCGATACCGGTAGGGTAGTGATGACCACCGACAGCTGGAAAAACCTTGGCTATTCAGCAAAAAGAAGTAAACTCCTGGTTTTCACTAAAAAGTAATAAACTCTTTAATCTTAAAACCCTCGGTAGAAAAATTCCGGGGGTTTATTTTTTTTAGAAAATCTTGCGGTAAACTAATAACTGTTTTAGCTTTCAGTGGGTAAATATGCAAGTATATGCCAAAATTCCTTTTAAAAACCCAAAAAATCCATTACGATAAAAGGGGTGAGATGATGAAAAAGAAAAATATTTTTACGATGTTGTACTTTGGAGTCTTTGGAATTTTATTTATAATAATCCTCTGGCAACAGGGATTTCGCCTTCCTAAACTCGCAAGCTTAAAATATCTTCTCGTTTATACAACCGGGGTTTTGGGAATAATCCTTATTATGCTTGGCCTTCGCCGGCAAATGGACAAAAACCATCCCGACGACGAGGAATAAAGTAGTAAATTGGGGACAGTCCCTATTATTACCGGTATTGTTGGCTGAAAGCCGACAATAACTTCTGGTATCTTTTTAGAGCGGGTATAAAATCCCCTTGACTTGGGAATTTTATAGGTGTAGTTTAATTATTAGATAGGAATAATTACGATGTAGGTGAGTGTACGATGAACATCAAAGAAGCTGTAGAGATTTTAAAAGAAAAAGGAGTACGGATTACGCCCCAGCGGCAGGCGCTTTTAAAGATATTTGCCGATAATAAAAGCTATACCGCCCGGCAGGTGGCGGAATTTCTGCGGCCGATTTATCCAGGTTTTAGTTACGACACCGTTTACCGAAACTTAAAACTGTTTTGCCAGCTGGGTATATTGGGAGAAACCATGGCACCCGACGGAGTTGCCCGGTATTCCCTAAATACCGGTGAGCATCACCATTACTTTACCTGTCTTAGATGTGGGGTAAAAGTTGCCTTAGAAAGCTGTCCAATGGAAGAAAGTAAAATAAAGCTTTCAAAAAAGATTGGCAGTATTACCTATCATCGTTTTGAACTTTTTGGAGAGTGTAAATCCTGCGAGGAGGGGAAGAAATGAAGCGTTTTTTGGCGTTACTTTTAATATTTACCTTTTTGGGTTTTACCGGCTGTTCAGTTGTTAAAACTTCTTCGGTAGAGAATGGCAAGCCTCTTATAGTAGCTACCATTTATCCTTATGGTGAACTTGCCCGGGAAATTGCCCAAGAGAAAGCTTCGGTGGTAATTTTATCCCCTCCCGGAACTGATGCTCACGATTTTGAACCAAAGCCTTCGGACCTTTTTACCCTTAAAAAAGCAAATCTTATTATCCTGAATGGGGGAGGCCTTGAACCCTGGGCAGAAAAGGTAGTAAAGCTCCTCGGTGGCGTAAAAGTAGTCAAAGCCGAAAGTGTAGTTGGGGCACAAAAGAGCAACGACCCCCATTACTGGCTTTCTCTCATCTATGCCCGCAAAATTGCCGGGGCAATTAAGGATAATTTAATTGCTGTGGATCCTGAAAATAAAAGTTACTACGAGGAAAATTATCGTAAACTTGCGGATAAATTGTACGAACTTCATCTAGAAATGGTGGACCTTACCTCAGATATAAAATCCCGGAAAATTTTTACCTTGCATCGAGCTTTTAGCTATTTTGCCAGGGATTATGGTCTTGAAGAAATATCCCTATTGGTGGGGAAGGAAAGCGAAGCGACTCCCGGTGATATTGAGAAGTTTATGAAGGAATTTTCTGCCTCACAAACGGGATATGTATTTTTTGATCCTGTTTTTAGCAAAAAACTTGCGGAAAAGGTTGCCCGGTCCTATAAAGTAAAGTTTATGCCCCTTTATACTCTAGAAGGAGTCGACGAAACCTTAAAAGGTAAAAGTTATCTTCAATTAATGCAGGAAAATATTGAAACTTTGCGCCTGACTTTAGGAGGAGATGATTGAACTTGGGGCTATTAGTGGAAGACCTTACCGTTAATTATGGCGACGAGCTTTCTTTAAAAAATATAAACTTTTCCTTAAAAGATGGAGATTTTCTTTTAGTTTTAGGGAAAAACGGAGCGGGGAAGTCCACCCTCTTAAAGGCAATTACCGGTGAGATTAGCTATGCTGGGAATATCAATACTTTTAACCATAAAATCGGTTACGTTGCTCAAAAACTTCCCCAAACCATAAAGTTTCCGGTAACCGTTGAAGAATTGGTGTTAACCGGAACATTAAAGGGAAAACCCAAGCTTTTTTATTCTAAAGAAGACCGGGAAATAGCTGAGAAAGCGCTTAAGGCAACCAACTTATTAGCTAAAAGGAAAAAGCTCTTAGGGAACCTCTCTGGCGGCGAGTTACGGCGGGCGTTCATTGCCCGGGCGTTAGCAGGTAAGGCTGATTTATTATTACTGGATGAGCCAACCAGCGGCCTTGATCAAAGAAGTCGGGAGGAATTGTACCAGGTTTTAAATAATTTTTTCAAAGAAAATACTATTGTCTTAATGGTTACCCATGATCCAAGAGAGATAAAAATATTAGGTAATAAAATACTCCATTTGGAAAAGCAAATTTTGTATTTTGGAGCCAAAGACCGGTATCTTGCAGGGGAGGAAAAGGATCTTGGAGTTGAATGTTGTCCAGAATAGTTTATTAATTGCAGCGTTACTAGCAGTTGAAGGAAGCCTGGTGGGAGTATTTTTACTGCTAAGAAGGTACAGCCTTTTAGCCGATACCTTAGCTCATTTTTCGCTAATAGGAATAGCTATGGGGATTTTTTTTGGCTTTTCTTCCCTTTTTGGCGGGATTGTAGCGGCTTTAACCGGAGCTCTGATCCTTGAGACCCTACGGCAAAAAGAAAACGCTTTTACCGATGCTAACCTTGCTTTAATTTCCGCAGGGGGCTTATCCCTGGCAATAATTTTAGCGTCCCTAAAAGGGGAAGTGTGGCAAAGCTTAGGACAGTACTTGTTTGGAAGCCTTCTCTTTGTTGGAAAACAAGATTTAATTTGGGCTTTATTTACCTTTTTTGGAGTCTTATTATTTATGCTTTTTTTTAGCCGGCATTTATTGCTTCTGTCGCTAGACCCAGCCGGGGCCAAAAGTCAGGGGATAAAAGGAAAATTTATAGAGCTTTTTTTAATGATTTTAGCCACTCTAGTAATTGCCGGAGGCATTCAAGCGGTAGGGGCTATGTTAACTGGAGCTTTTTTAGTGTTACCAGCTTTAATTGGAATTGAACTTTCCCGCTCCTTTACGGAAGTAATAATCTGGGCAATAACGGCTAGTGTTGTTATGGCTGGCGTTGGCCTTTTTATTACATTTTTATTAAACTTGCCGCCGGGTGCTACCATTGTGGCTAACGGTGTATTAATATATATTCTGGTAGTATTAGGGAAAAAATTTGGAAGAAGGAGGATTTAACATGTATCAGTACCGTATGGATGAACCGCCAAGACATCGGCCTTCGTGGTTTACTCTAATAGTGGTAGCGGTGATTGCTGGTTTAATTGGAAGTATGGCAGGTATTTATGCTTACCCCAAACTTTTTCCAACGGAAAAAGCCAAAGTGGAGTACTCTCTTCCCCAAACGCCTGAGGTTAAGTCTGGAGAAAATATTTATTCCCCGGTAGTAGCAGTGGCCAAAAAAGTATCACCGGCGGTGGTGGGAATTTCCAATATCGCGCCAGGAGGTTTCTTTGGCATGGGAGGACTTGAGGAAAAGGGCTCCGGATCGGGATTTATTATTTCTCCCGATGGTTATATAGTAACTAACAACCACGTGGTTGAAGGCGCTTATGAACTGTATGTAAGTTTAGCCGATGGCCGGCAATTGAAAGCTAAAATAGTAGGTACTGACCCCCGGGCGGATTTAGCGGTAATTAAGATAAATGCTAAAAACCTGCCGGTGGCAACTTTGGGCCATTCCAGTACCCTGCAAGTTGGGGAACTTGCCATTGCCATTGGAAATCCCTTGGGGAAAGAGTTTGCCAGAAGTGTTACTGTAGGGGTTATCAGTGCTTTAAACCGTACTTTAACCTATGAAACCGGGGAAAAAAGTTTAAGGCTTATCCAAACCGATGCGGCGATAAACCCGGGAAACTCCGGAGGTCCTCTTTGCAATGCCAAGGGGGAGGTTGTGGGGATAAACTCGGCTAAAATCTCCCTATCTGGCTTTGAGGGGATGGGCTTTGCGATTCCCATTGACGAGGCCAAGCCCATTATAGAACAGCTTATTAATAAAGGGTATGTCACCCGCCCCTGGCTTGGGATAGCAGGAGCGGAGATTTCCGAGCAAGAAGCCCAGTATTACGACTTACCCCAGGGAATTTATATTGAAGGGGTGGTTGGAGGTGGACCTGCTGCTAAAGCTGGAATTCGGGCCAAGGATATTATTACCGCTATTAACGGCAAGAAAATTACCACCATGGCGGAACTGACCGATGAACTGTTTAAATATAAACCCGGGCAAAAAATTAAAGTGGAAGTATACCGGTTAAGCGAAGGTAAAAAATATACCTTAGAAGTAACTTTAGGCGAAAAACCAAGTGAATAATCATTTTAGACCCTCTATGTCAATATGGGTACTTAAAAAATTTAGCTATTAATAGCGTTAAATAACATGAAATAGCATAAGTGTATAAAATTGGAA
>NZ_BDJK01000022.1 GCF_001950255.1 Carboxydothermus pertinax | reverse complement strand
TGAACTGGTCAAGACTTAGTAGACACAAAAAATACTAGATGAACCCCTGTTCAATTCTATATTGGACGGGGGTTTTGTAATTAAGGGCAAATGAAGGTCTTTCTTTATTGTAAAAATCAATAGCTTTTTCTATAGTTTTACGTAAATCATCGGCATAATAATAATTAAAATCATATTTTAAGATATGTTTAAACCAGCCAAAAAAACTTTCCATAACGGCATTGTCCCGGGGATTTCCTGCTCTTGACATACTTTGTGTAACGTTGTATTGTTCAAGTAGGCTGATAAAGCT
>NZ_BDJK01000021.1 GCF_001950255.1 Carboxydothermus pertinax | reverse complement strand
AAAAAACTTTCCATAACGGCATTGTCCCGGGGATTTCCTGCTCTTGACATACTTTGTGTAACGTTGTATTGTTCAAGTAGGCTGATAAAGCTTAGGGATGAATACTGAGACCCCTGGTCGCTATGCAAAACGAGTGGGGAATCGGTATTCATTCTTTTATTTTTAAGTAACCTTTCCATAGGTTCTAAAATTAGATAATTATCTTCTTTATCCTGAACATTCCACTCAAGTATCTCATTGTTAAAAAGGTCTAAGTAGCAAGCCAAGTAATATTTTTTGCCCTTATAATTCAAGTGTGTAATATCTGTTGCAATTTTTTCAAAGGGTTTATTACTTTGAAAATCTCTGTTTAAAATATTTGGAAAGATTTTATGTTCACTACCTTTTTTAAAGTTATACTTCTTTCTTCTTGCAAGTGACTTTATTCCAAGTCTTTTCATAGATTTTAACACGCTAATGTTAGAAACTTTCCAACCGGTAGATCTAAGGATTGCGGCTCTAACTGAACGATAACCATATGAAGGATGCTTACTATGTATTTCTTTAACAAGATTATCAAGATTTGCTTGTTGCTGCTGGTAGCGATTTAAAGTATCTTTTCTACCTAACCACTTATAGTAGCCAGATCTTGATACACCAAATAGTTCGCAAAGCCACTCTACTGAAAATTTTTCTTTTAGTTTAT